>NZ_CP015348.1:1305000-1517500 GCF_002109325.1 Sporosarcina ureae
CCGGCGCCAACCCAATCGGATACCTGGCAATTAAGCCCATAAATAAAGTTCCGACAGCAGCCGCAAGTGCCGTTGCAACGAACACGGCGCCTTTATCCATTCGCATGGAATCAGGTAGGTCGGGTACAACGTCTAAAGATAACATGATCGGATTAACCGCTAAAATATATGCCATGGCTAAAAATGTAGTAATTCCACCGATGATTTCACGACGATAGTTAGTGCCTAGTTTCTCAAACTCAAAATATTTTTTCATGGTGACCTTCCTTACTCTTATTGTGTAAAAAGAGGCATGCGAAATGGATTCGCATGCCTCTTTATTAATTCAAATAGAAAGAACTCTTCTATATATTGAATCGTAGTCGAAACATTTACGGTGTTTCGGTAGAGACTTCTAGGCCATATTCCCAGCGTTATACGATCATATTCTGTTGTTTATCTTATTCCCACTCAATAGTGCCCGGTGGTTTTGCTGTAATGTCATAAACTACGCGATTGACTTGGTCAACTTCTGCTGTAATTCGTGTACTGATTTTAGCCAGCACATCAAATGGGATACGAGCCCAGTCAGCTGTCATACCGTCTACAGAATGAACTGCTCTGATTCCGATTGCATAGTCGTACGAACGCTGTTCATTGCGAACACCCACACTACGGATATTCGGTAATACCGCGAAGTACTGCCAGATTGAACGATCTAGGCCAGCTATTGCAATTTCTTCACGCAAAATATAGTCTGCATCGCGAACAATATTGAGCTTATCTTCTGTAATCTCACCAAGTACACGAACTCCAAGTCCTGGACCAGGGAAAGGTTGACGATTAACGATTTCTTCAGGCAAACCAAGCTCTGCTCCAACTGCACGTACTTCATCTTTAAATAATGCACGTAATGGTTCGATTAACTCGAAGTCCATATCTTCAGGCAAACCGCCCACATTATGGTGAGATTTAATAGTTGCTGAAGTTGCAGTACCACTTTCGATAATATCTGCATAGATCGTACCTTGTGCTAAATACTTGATGCCATCCAATTTAGCGGATTCTTCGTCGAATACGTAAATGAATTCATTGCCGATAATTTTACGTTTTTGTTCAGGCTCTGTAATACCTTCAAGCTTCTTCAAGAAACGTTCACGCGCATCCACTTTAATAAAGTTCATGCTGAACTGTTCACTGAAGGTCTTAACGACACTTTCAACTTCGCCTTTACGAAGCAAACCATGATCAACAAAAATACATGTCAATTGATCACCGATTGCACGGTCGATCAGAGCAGCTACTACTGAAGAATCTACGCCGCCACTTAGCGCACAAAGTACTTTACGATCGCCAACCGTTGAACGGATTTTTTCTATTTCAATTTCAATGAAACGATCCATCGTCCAATCGCCCGATGCTTTACAAATTTCAAAAACAAAATTACGTAGGAAATCTTTGCCGTTCTCTGAACGGTGATCTTCTGGATGGAATTGAATCGCATAAACTTGCTGATCATCATTTGAAATTGCTGCAATATTACCAGCAGAGTCTTTTGCAGATGCAATGAAGCCTTCAGGCAATTCCACAACGTTAGAGCTGTGACTTACCCAAACATTTTGTTGCTCTGTTAAACCAGCAAACAATGCAGATGCAGTTTCCACTGTTAACGTCTCTTCTTTATTTTCGCTATTTGTACTCTTTTCTACAGTACCGCCAAAATGATTGACAATTAACTGTGTTCCGTAGCTGATACCCAGCACAGGAATGCCCAATGTGAATATTGCCGGATCGATATCATACGCTTGCTCGTCTCCAACAGATGCTGCACCGCCTGAAAGCACGATACCGACTGGATTCATTTCTTTGATTTCTTCAATAGTTGTTGTATGTGCGTGCAACTCACTATACACACCAAATTCACGAATTGTACGCGTGAAGAGCTGATTATATTTACTGCCGTAATCGAGAACTACAATTTTTTCTTGTCCAGCTAATACAGGAGCGTTTGACAACTGATCCACCTCTTCCAATTTTTTAGTACCATTTCATGACTCAACTACAAAAGACGCGTGAGAAAGTCAACTTTCCACGCGTCTCTTCTATCAAAGAATACAGGTACTACTATTCGATGATAGCTGACGTTCGTTAGTGCAAGATATGTCGAGAGCATTTCTTGCATCATCCGCTACATATTTTACGCATATTTTGTTGAAAAATCAATATGTAGTGCTAATAATTAAATCTTCCCACACTTCATTTAACTTATCCCACTCTTGTGACTGCCAATCATTCCCGTAAATTCCTCTTTCATATGCATTAGTTAAGACTTTCATTCGATTTCCAACAAATCGTTCATCTATAAGTACGGCATAATTTGAGAGTGTCATTGCGGTATCTTTTGGTGCGCCGATACGAGCTAATTGTTGTAACAACTGTGTATATTGCTGTTCAAACTTCTCGCGACCGTTTGGCTGCTTTCTAAGCTGTTGTACACGCCATTTCGGTAACCAATTGCTTCTTCGGCTATACAGTACGATACTTGCAATAATAATTAACGCAAGTAGCAGTGCATAAAGCCACCACTGAGAGAACCACCACGTAAGCTTCTGTTTAAACGCATCAAATAACGGGGATTTATTAATCTTCTTTGGAGCAACTTTCTCTTTTTCCACTTCTGGTTTTATAGGCTGTTTGATCTCCTCTTCTTCCGGATCAACACTTGGAATATCAAATTCAATATCTGTCGGATGTGTAAACCCTAATGTCGGCTCAAATGGCATCCAGCCGATTTCAGGAATATAGGCTTCCACCCAGGAATGCGCCTCATCATTTGTTACGCGATAGACATTTTCCCCTGATGCTTCAATCGCCACCTTACCAGGTGCAAACCCTTTTACCCAGCGTGTTGGTATGCCTGCCGACCGAAGCATGACTGCCATAGACGTTGAAAAATTATCACAATAACCTTTTTTTGTATCAAATAAAAATTGATCCACATAATCTTGGTCATCATCTGGCACAGGAACATTTTGCGTATCATAAACAAAACCATTCTTTTTAAAATACTGCTCAACAGCCTTCACTTTGTCGTAGACAGCAGTTTCGTTTTTCGTGATTGATAACGCAAGTTCTTTGACTCGATCAGGGAAACTCTCTGGAAGTTGGACGAAATGACTCATGTCTTCCGCTACCGTCTCATAGTTCACCATTTCGGGTTCTTGTAATTCAGACATGACATATTCCGGTTGTGTAAACTCCAATTCATACTGATTTACTTTCTCTTGAAGTCCCATCAGTAGATACAATCGGTTTGCAGCAACTTCATGCATTAGATGTAACCCTTCTGGTGAAGAAACCTTGTTGGTTCCATACGGGGTAGCCAAAAACGGGAGTGGTTCCGCAAATAACAACATGGCTTTTGACATTTCACTTTTCTCCGGGAGATCAACCAGATCTTCACCTGTAAATAATAGTTCTTTATTGTTTTCTTGGACTTGCTCCCAACCCTTTGACGTATATGTATCTTTCGTTTCGATACGCCAATACTGTCGTTCATCTACGGTTGCTTCAAACACTAATTGATGATCTTGAACGAACGCGCCACCTAGCTGCGAATCGTCAGGGTCATACCCTGCGCTTGCTAGCCCTTTGTCGGAATCATTATCTTCTACTCCACTTAACGATAATAAGTACGGTACAGGATCAGGCCAAGCAGGAGGATGTACTGGTGCATTTTTTGAAAGCAACCCAACAGACACAACAATCAGTAATACCGGCAATGAAAGGAGAAGTAGTCGTTTCGGACGAAGTGACAACGCTCCATCATCCGACAATTTAATCAATGTTAGGTACCCTATGATTAATAAGCCCACAATCATAATTCTGACAATCGAGGAAGTTGCATCATATGGAGTGAACGTATCCAAGATGGAGACAAAAACTACCGTAAAACCGAAAAACATCATCATACTACGTCGAACTTCAATCCAGTGACGAAGTAAATAAGCTATCATCCAAACTAGCGTAAACAATAATAACGTACGGAATAAATTCGATAATTCACCAAGATCTCCTTGGATCAGAAATAGGATGTTCCGCTGTACGTCTGCTACTATTTCGCCTGTCGTCTGTATAGATATCCATAATCGATCAAGATACATATAATGTATAGCCCATAACACATAAAAGATCTGAACCGCGCCACTGATCCACCATGGCAGTCGAAGTAATGCCAATGTGAAAAAAAGCACCAAATAGATAATGAATAAAGAAGGATGTCCAAAATCAGTTAAATCCATAATGGGGATAAACCATTCCCATAGCAATACGGTGCTGAGTGCGTACAAAAAAATAAGCACTTTCCAATCCAATGTTTGTTTCTTCATAGAGTCACCGCCTTATTTAAAGCCGACGAACGATTTGACGGATAGATTAATTTCACAGTAATACCAAGCGTTTTCACTTGCTTAACAATAGGTTCTAGTGTTTTCGCAGCCTTTTCATCTGCCATCATGACAAAGCAAGTTATTGTGGAAGCCTTACGCGTATGCGTCAACAGATTACGAATGAACTCCATGCGAAGATTACCTGTAATAAGCAACAAGGCACCTTCAGATATGGTTTTCTCTACCGGTAACTTAATCTTTTGTATGTCTTCAGATTGAATTTTGGCGAGGTGCACTAAAGCTTGCCGTGTCTGATCAGCGGATTGTATTAACGGAAAAACTTTCGGATGATCACTAGCTGTCATCATGGTCAGCTTGGATTGATTCTGTCTGGCGGATGCAACAATTGATGCAGCAAACTCCACCGCATCTTCAAATGTTTCGGATGTTCCACAATCCAGTACCAATGTATATTGTTCGGATCGCTGTTCGTCAAATTCCTTCGTCATTAATTTCGAAGTACGTGCAAACGACTTCCAATGAATCCAAGACATTCGATCACCTGGCGCATATTCCCTGACGCTCGATGATGTAGTGGCCTCCTTTGCCAGCATATACGCGGAAAGTTGCTGACCACCACTCGTCCCATTCGATCCTGATTCATAGACGATCGTTGTTATACTTGGATAGACCAAAAAATTATCTCGAACGGTAAACACTTTTCTTTTTTGAATCCAATTAAAAAAATCCACTACTTCTATTGTCACTTCCGGCAAAGTATATTCTCCACGTTGAACATTCTTAAGCAAATAGGTGTACTCATACGTCTTTCGAAATCCTAGAAGCGTGATGTTCCGTTCGACTTTTTCGCGTTTAGCGTGCACTCGTTTATCCATAAGAACAACATAAAGTAAAGGGAAGGGTAGTTTCCTTTTTAGAACTACCCGAATGGATACTTGTCCATTTCTCGTAACATGGTGTTGATCGATATGTCGTGCAATAGTTATATCACGTAACGGATAGAAGAAGAGAAGCACGGAGTACGTTACGAAAGGTATTAGCGTGTAGAAAACAAACCAGCTAACGAAACTCCCTTGAAATTTCGCAAAGGCATACGCAGCCGCACCAATGACAATAACACCTGCGAAGCGTCCGAATGATTGCAACTGCTTCATAAAGAAGCCGACCTGCGCATGACCGGAACTTCTAGACGATCAAGAATACGGCTAATGATTGCCTCTGCATCAATTCCTTCGTATTTTGCTTCAGGGCGAAGTATCATTCGATGGGTAAATGCGTACGTCACTAAATATTGCACATCGTCCGGCAACACGAACGTCCGTCCTTTTATGAATGCATAGGCCTGACATGCTTTCATTAGTGCCATCGAGCCACGTGGACTCACGCCTAATGAAACTGATTCATGCTGACGAGTGGCATCTGCACAATCCACAATATAAGAAACAATCGTATCGTCTACCGCAACTTCTCGCACATGATGTTGTAATTCAAGTAATTCATCCACTGTTAGAATAGCCTCGATCTCGTCGATTGGCGTTTGCCTTTCTGCTCTTTTTAATAATTCTATCTCTTGTTGCTTCGTCGGATAACCCATCTTTAATTTGAAAATAAAGCGATCTAACTGAGCTTCTGGCAGAGGGTATGTTCCCTCATATTCAATAGGATTTTGTGTCGCCATAACGAAAAATGGTTTCGGTAATTGAATAGTCGTTCCATCTACTGTAATCGAAGCTTCTTCCATTCCTTCTAACAACGCAGCTTGTGTTTTCGGTGATGTCCGATTAATTTCATCCGCCAATATAATGTTTCCTATTAAAGGTCCTGGACGAAATTCGAATTGCATTGTCTGAGGATTGTAAATAGATACGCCCGAAACATCCGACGGCAATAAATCCGGTGTGAATTGAATCCGCTTAAACTGTGCGCCAATTGAGGTAGCCAGCGCTCTTACTAGCATCGTCTTACCGACACCCGGCACATCTTCCAATAACACATGCCCCCCTGCGAGTAAGGCGGTCAAACTTAATTCTGCTATATCCCTTTTTCCCACAATAACTTTTTCTACGTTGTTCAATACCCGTTCGATCCATTGTGCATGCATAGTTGTTCTCCCCCGTCACGAACTGAATCCGCCTTTTATATGTGACTATCATACCTGAAACACATAACTCCGACAAACAGAAAAACTGCCGACCCTTTGTCTTTAAAAAGGTCGGCAGTTTTCATTTCCAAAATTCATCAAATATTGTAATCGGCAAGTGTCGTTTATGGGCTGATTTCAAATAATGTCCTTCTATTTGCTTGCGCGCTTCATCTGACACTTCTTTGCCTTCGAGGTAATCATCAATTTCATCGTATGATACACCTAATGCCACTTCGTCCGGAATCGCAGGTTTATTACCTTCTAGATCGGCTGTAGGGATTTTATTGTATAAATGCGGAGGACATTCTAGCGCCTCCAATAATTGTTTCCCTTGGCGCTTATTCAAACGGTAGATCGGCATAAGATCAGCTGCCCCGTCACCAAATTTCGTGTAGAAACCAGTAATAGCTTCTGCAGCGTGATCCGAACCAAGAACGACGGCGTGATGAACAGCAGCTACGGAATATTGTACCTTCATACGTTCACGCGCTTTTTCATTTCCTTTATCAAAATCCGTAATATGAATACCAGCATTAATCATAGTTCGTTCACTGGCATCTACAGCATCTTTAATATCGACTGAATAGACAACAGACGGTCTGATGAAACGCAATGCATCTTGACAGTCGTCTTCGTCAAATTGCACACCGTACGGTAAACGGATCGCATAAAAGCGGTACTTTTCTTCTCCCGCTTCTTCATTCAACTCATCAATCGCCATTTGCGCCAGCTTTCCAACTAATGTGGAGTCTTGGCCACCGGAAATACCGAGGGTGAATCCCAGTAGAAATGTATTCTTTTTCAAATACGCCTTCATGAAATCAATGGAAGTCCGGATCTCTTGCTGCGGGTCGATTTCCGGCTTCACACGTAATGTCTGGATAATTTCTTGCTGCAATGTCAACGCTTCCACTTCCTTTTTATTGTTTTGTATAATTTTCGACCATTTCATGCACTTCTTCAATATTCCGTCTTTTATTGTCCCAACACTTTTGACTAAGATCAACAGGATACTCTTCAGGATTTAATGATCGTTTATATTCTTCCCAAAGTAGAGAAAGGTTTTGTTGTGCATATTCTCGAATTTCATAGACAGAAGGGTTTTTATAAATAACTTCTCCATCCTGAATAACTTTCTCATGTAAGTTTACGGCTTCAAAATTCGTTACAAACTTCGAGATGAACGTATGAACAGGATGGAACATTTTGATACGTCCTTCCTTTGTGGGATCCTCGTCGTGCATCGTAATATAGTCGCCTTCCGCTTTACCATTTTCAAGATCAATGATTCGGTACAGTTTTTTACGTCCAGGTGTTGTTACTTTTTCTACGTTTGCTGAGATTTTAATCGTATCCTCCATCTCGCCATCGCTCGTTTCAATAGAAACAATTTTATAGACTGCTCCGAGTGCCGGCTGATCGTATGCCGTAATTAACTTCGTACCGATACCCCAAATGTCTACTTGTGCTCCTTGTGCTTTCAAGTTCAAAATTGTGTACTCGTCCAAATCATTGGATACAACAATTTTCGCGTCCGGGAAACCTGCTTCATCCAACATACGGCGAGTTTCTTTTGACAAGAATGCAATATCACCGCTGTCTAGTCGCACTCCGATGAAGTTAATGCTGTCACCAAGCTCTTTTGCTACTTTAATAGCTGTCGGAACACCAATTTTTAATGTATTGTACGTATCCACCAAGAATACGCAGTCTTTATGACGCTCTGCATAGACTTTAAATGCCGTGTACTCATCTTTATAAGCTTGGACAAACGAATGCGCATGTGTACCTGAAACATCCAATCCAAATAACTTTCCTGCACGGACGTTACTCGTAGATTCTACACCGCCAATAACAGCTGCCCGGGCGCCCCAAACTGCGGCATCCATTTCATGTGCACGTCGGCTACCGAACTCCATCACGATATCATCTTTCACTACTTGCTTGATACGGCTCGCTTTAGTGCTGATCAACGTTTGATAGTTCACGATATTCAATAATGCTGTCTCGATTAATTGTGCTTCTATAAGATTTGCTTCAATCCGAATAATTGGTTCATTCGCAAAAACGAGTTCTCCCTCTTTCATGGAGTAAACGTCTCCGGTGAAACGGATGTCTTTCAAATAGTCTAGGAAATCATCTGCGAATCCTAGTTCTTCATGTAAATAGGCTAGGTCGCTTTCAGTGAATGAGAAATTCTCAAGATATGTCAAGATATGTTCAAGGCCAGAAAATACTGCATAGCCGTTGCCGAATGGAATTTTTCTGAAATATACTTCGAATACTGCTTTCCGTTCGTGGATACCATCTGCCCAGTATGATTCTGCCATATTGATCTGGTACAGGTCTGTGTGTAACGCTAAGCTGTCGTCTTTGTATGATGAAGTCATAGTCGTCTCCTTCTTCCGCTGCAATAATACTGTCATTATACACTATTTTCCCTATTTCTCAGTAAAGTAATCATCGAGTGGTGAATTGTCTTGAGAAATTGGATTTTAAGTATAAGTGTGTTGGCACTGTTGTTTTCCAATACTGAATGTTAATGCATTAGAAAAAAGCTAATTTCCGATAGTTGTCGGAAATCAGCTTCTTTCTCACGTAATTATTTTACATCCGTTTCTTGTAAAGGTTCTGATTTTCAAAACCACTCAATAGCATAGGAAGAGTTTCTTGCGTTAGCAATCTTCTATAACAATATACGTCGCTTTGACCGGTCCGTGTACGCCAATGACTAAGTTCATTTCAATATCGGCGGAGTTGCTTGGGCCTGTGATGAAGTTGATGCAGGACGGAACTTTCTCGCCGTTGTTGAGTTTTTCCCGAATCATGTCTGATGCTTGGGTGATTCTTGGGACTAGTGTACTTTTTGGTATTAGGGCAATATAGTGTGTTGGGAGTAGGCTGACGGAACGTCCTTTGTCTGGGCTACTGAATAGTACGACGGTGCCTGACTCGGCTAGTGTCATGTCGCTGAAGGTGATGCCGATATTTGCTTGCTCGGCCAATTCAATATTCTTCTCCCCAAGTGAAGTGTCCCAACTATTGACTTCAATTTGTTGTGAAGGCCAATCAGTTTCTAGCAGCTTAGATAATCCGTATTCCGCAAAACGTTCGTCTTTCCATAAGGATAACGGTCCGCCACCGTAGGCTTTTACTACTTCATCAAGCGCAGCTGGGAGCGCCTCTTTTGTTGTTTCAACGATGTCTGTATGGATCTGCTCACATTGAACACGTAATACTTCTAGTAACTCATCAATTGAAGCGTTTGCAAGCACTGTGCGTTGAGGCTGATGTTTCCATTCGGGCTTTTCTACTTGTGCCTTCTGCTCACGACCTAATTGTGTCGCAATATTTCCAAGAAAAGCATCACGATTTTGAATTGTTCCTGTCATACTTATTTGCCCCCTTTCTGATCATAAAACCAGTCTCGGAAACGTGTATTTCCAACAGCCGGGAACTCCCGTAGATCCGTCCATTCCTTTAACGGACCGGGCCCTTTTGAGATGCGATCATTTTTAGTCAATGGCTTCATTGCAGTGGATGCAACTTTCGCACCCATCGAGTACAACGGGTTTGAAGAAGCACCTATTCCAAACGCTTTCATCGCAAGTCTTTCCGATATTGGGGAGCGACCTTCTTCTTCTACAATGATACGGCGATGAGTATGAAGTAGTTCGTGAAGAGGGATTTTCACTGGACAAGCATCTGTGCACGCTCCACATAATGTAGAAGCGAACGGCAACTCCTTGAAGTCATCGTATCCTCCAAGCAATGGAGATAGTACCGCACCGATCGGACCAGAATAGATGGAGCCGTAAGAGTGTCCGCCAATATGCCGGTAGACAGGGCATACGTTAACACATGCAGCACAACGGATACATTGCAGTACGGACTGGAATTCCGTTCCTAATATTTCAGAACGTCCGTTATCGACTATCACTAAGTGAAACTCTTCAGGTCCATCTATATCTCCTTCATCGCGAGGACCTGTTAATGCCGTTACATAACTTGTTAATTTTTGTCCTACTGCACTTCGTGTCAATAAACTAACTAGCACTTCGAATTCTTCAAAGGAAGGTACTACCCGTTCCATCCCCATGACGGTAATTTGGGTTTTTGGCAACGCGGATACAAGTCGCGCATTGCCTTCATTGGTTACAAGACTAATAGAGCCAGTTTCAGCTATAGCAAAGTTGCATCCTGTAATACCGATATCCGCATCTAGAAATTCCTGACGCAGTTTTTCCCGTGCATGCAAAGCTAATTCTTCGGGTTTGGATGTATTATGATAATCTAATTTCTCCGCGAACACTTCGCGGATTTGTTCTCTGTTTTTATGAAGAGCTGGTGCTACGATGTGGGACGGTGGGTCATGGTCGTCTACTTGTAGAATATACTCGCCTAAATCCGTCTCGATTACTTCACATCCAGCTTCTTCTAAAACAGCATTCAAATTAATCTCTTCCGTTACCATAGATTTTGACTTCACAACTTTTTTGCCATCTTTTTCTTTGATAACATTACGAACATAGTTACTCGCTTCTTCAGCGGTTTTGGCAAAGAAGACATGGCCGCCACGCTCTGCTACATTTTCACTTAGCTGGTATAAATAAAAGTCTAGATTTTCTAGAACATGCTGACGAATTTCTTCTCCATGCGAACGCCATTCTTCCCAACTGCCCAATTCTTCAGCGGCATCCAATCGTCTACCATGCAAACGCTCCTGAGCACTTGCCACTGCTTGTCTCATAAAATCGTCTGCTATATTGTCTTTTGTTCGATCCGTAAAATTTTTCTTGCTGAATTTCATCGACATACTTATCACCTCACTTTTATTTACTCGTGGCTATTTAATACTTGTGCGATGTGCATTACACGGATCGGCTTACCGACCCGTTCTGCACGCCCTCCAATATTCATCAGGCAACCACAGTCCGCTCCAATTAAATAATCTGCTTCTGTCGCCATGGCACTATTGACTTTCTCATCTACCATTTGTTCCGAAATATCTCCCATCTTGACGGAGAACGTCCCACCGAAACCACAGCAATTATGCGCGTTTGGTAGCGGGATCATTTCGAGACCTTCCACCTGATCCAATAGTTTTCTAGGTTCTTCACTGGCACCTAGTAATCTCGTCATATGGCAAGAGGGATGATAAGTCGCTTTTCCTGTCAATTTTGCTCCTACATTTTCGACTTGCAAAACATTCACAAGAAACTGTGTGAATTCATACGTTTTATCCGCTAGCTTCTGTGCTCGTGGTAACCAATTCGGATCGTCTTTAAATACGTCCGGGTACAATTTAAACATTGTCGCACATGATCCAGAAGGTGTAACTACGTATTCAGCGTCCTCAAACGTCTTAATCATATTCTTCATAGCTGACTTTGAACTTTCAACATATCCACTGTTATAGGCAGGTTGTCCGCAACATACCTGTCCTTTGGGAAATGACAACTCACAGCCTTGTCTCTCCAATACTTCCACCATGTCTTTGCCTGCGTCTGCATAAAACATATCAACCAAACATGTTATAAATAAGCTAACCTTCATCCCTTTCACCTCTTCGCAATATCTTTATAGTCAACAGGTCATCAGATGACTAACTTTTTACATAGCATACTATACTTATCCTTCCATTAACAGAGCATTCATTCATTATTATTAAAAAATTCACTCAACGTATAGTGAGTGAACAGTGTTATTCATGTACCGACTGCCAATATGTCGTTAACACAGACTCTACATTCAACAAGTGGGCTTGCATGGTACTAGCCGCTTTTTCTGGTTGCTGTGATTGAATAGCTAAAAAGATCGCCTCATGTTCATCGTGTAAACGCTCTACTGTTGCTGTTTCTGTGTAGAGACAAATGCGACGCGTCTCTCTCATCGATTCACTCATCAACTCGGCTACTTGACTTAATAAGTTTAGCAATAACGGATTTTTTGTTGCTCCTGCGATGGCAAAATGAAAGTCCAGATCCGCTTTTTCTCCCAGTAGAATATCTCCGGCATGCTCCTTCATTTCATGAAGCGCCGTTTCCATTTTCTCCAAATCATCTGCTGTACGTGATTCCGCTGCATTCGCCGCCGCTCCGGTCTCCACTATTTTTCTTACAGCCAATAAGTGTTGAATATCCTGTTGATTCATAAGCATGGCACTTTGCAGAGGAAAGATTAGATCGACAGAAGAGAACTCCTTGACGTATGTACCCTCTCCCTGACGCATTTCAATCAGTCCTCTAGCACGTAATGTAGATAAGGCTTCACGGATTGTAGATCTGCCAACGGTAAAGTTTTCAGCCAGTTGCTGTACAGAGTCCAATTTGTCACCCGGTTTTAACTCTCCCGACTGTATAGAGTTCAATAAACTATCTGCTACTTCTTCATATATTTTCTTTGGTTTAATTTGCTTATATTTCATCTTGCTCACTCCGTCCTATCACTAACCCAGCTTGTCTTCTCTAATTGTAATAAACTTTGCTTACAATCCTTGCCATCGCGGTAGCCTGATAAACTTCCGTCTTTTGCAATAACACGGTGACAGGGTACTACAATCAACACGGGGTTTTTACCTATTGCAGATGCCACCGCACGAACAGAAGATACATTTCCTATACGTTCTGCTATATTTGAATATGTGCGAGTTTCCCCATACGGTATTTGTTGAAGGGCTTGCCATACTTGTTGCTGAAATAGTGTCCCTTTTAAATCGAGGGAAACCGTTGGGAAGTTCGTTATTGTACCTGATAAGTACTTTTTCAACTCACTTATATAGACTGTTAACTTCGTTTTGTCTTCTATTAATCCTTCCGTATCAGAGCGTTTCAACCATTCCTTTAATCGCTCTACACTATCGTCAGCCATTCCGACATAGCACAGTCCCTTTTCCGTAGCTGCCAGTGTCACTAGCCATTCATTAAATTCAAATTGTGTCCAATATACCAAAATGTTCACTCTCCTTCATCCGAATAGTTTTAAGCCCACAGCCCCTAGAATAATGAGCGAAAGAAAGAAAAGACGTTTGAGGCTGGCGGATTCTTTGAAAATCAATATTCCCATCAACACGGCTCCAGCTGCTCCAAATCCTGTCCAAACCGCATAAGCTGTACTCATCTGAATTTCTCTCATCGCAAGTGACAAGAAAATAAAGCCGAAGCCAAATACCCCTACAATGAGAAATAATCGTTTAATGGAACGCTTTTGCAAGTAATAATTGATACTCATTACACCGAAAATTTCACCGAGACTGGCAATAGCTAAATACACCCATGCCATTATCAGCCACCTCCTTCTGCATCCACCTGATCATCGTCCGTTGTAAGCTTAATGCCAACTACGCCAATGACAATCAAACCGATGAACGATAGCGTAACCCATGTGAACGCTGCATGAAAGACGAATATATCCACTAATAGGATAGCGGCGGCGCCGGATCCTGTAAAGACTGCATACACCGTACCCGAAGGCAATTTTTCACAAGCCTTAATAATGAAATAAAAACTAAAGATAATGGCCACACCGGTTCCAGTCCATTGGAGTACTGTGTCAGAGTACCGAAGACCGACTACCCAGAGGATTTCTATAACTGCCGCCAATGCGACGTAACTCCAAGCCATAAGGAAGACTCCCCCCATCGTGATGCGTATCTAGTAAGTATAGCAAATATTTTACTGAAACAAAAAAATCATCTGATCGCACTTTAAAGGAAGCTTGCATCTAGTATATCTGCATGATAGAATAAATTCGTCAACAGTTTTGCCTATATTGCGAATATTCTTATCGAGAGAGACGGAGGGATAGGCCCAGAGATGTCTCAGCAACCAGCCACAGGCACGGTGCTAAATCCAAGGGTGACAATCACCTTGAAGATGAGAATATTGTATACACTTGTATGTTCGAGGGCCTATTCGAAAAGAAGAGGTTCTTTTTTATTTTTTCTAGGGGGATGGATATTCATGACAAACAACGGATTAGAAACAAGACTAGTACAACTTGGCAACCATAGCGATGAGAAAACCGGCGCAGTCAACACACCAATTTACTTGTCAACAGCTTATCATCATCAAGGACTAGGCAAGTCAACAGGGTATGATTACACACGCACAAAAAATCCAACACGTTCTGTTTTAGAAGAAGGAATTGCAAACTTGGAATCAGGAGATCAAGGATTCGCATGTAGCTCTGGGATGGCTGCCATTCAACTAATATTATCTTTATTTAAGGCTGGTTCAGAATTATTGGCGCCTGAAGACTTATACGGCGGCACGTATCGCTTATTTAATCAATATGAAGAAATGTATAATGTGAAGACTCGTTACCTTTCGTTCAATGATGTAGCAGAAGTCGAGCAAGCGATTACGGATCAAACAAAAGCGATTTTCCTAGAAACACCTACGAACCCGCTAATGCAAAATATAACAATCCGTACGTATGCGGAATTGGCTCAAAAGCATAATGTATTGTTGATCGTCGACAACACATTCTTGACACCTTATTTCCAGCGCCCAATCGAAGAAGGCGCAGATATTGTCATCCATAGTGCAACAAAATATATCGGTGGACATAATGATGTGCTAGCAGGTCTTGTCGTCGCTAAGGGTGAAGAGTTATGTGAACGGTTATTTACAAACCACAATGCAATCGGTGCTACATTGTCCCCTCTTGATTCATGGCTTGTTGTACGCGGTTTAAAGACACTGCACTTACGCATGAAACAACATGACGCAAATGCAAAGGCGATGGTATCATATTTAGAACAAGAACCTCTTATTGTAGATGTGCTCTACGCAGGAATCGGTGGTATGTTGTCATTCCGAGTGCAGAACAGTGAGTGGGTTGGACCATTCCTAGAGAGTATGAATCTAATTTCATTTGCGGAGAGTTTAGGAGGAGTCGAAAGCTTCATCACGTATCCAACTACGCAGACGCATATGGATATTCCATTGGAAGAACGTAATCGTCGCGGAGTAGATGACCGACTGCTGCGTTTCTCAGTAGGCGTGGAAGACGTGGAAGATTTAATTGCAGATGTGAAACAAGCACTTTACGCTGCAAAAGAGGTAGTAGAAGGTGTCAAAGTACAATAATGTATGACCAACAGCTTAAACAGTCAATTTCATTTTGACGGTTCAAGCTGTTTTTGATTTGATCGAAATAAAACGAATAACTTCATTAGTTAGACGTTAAAGTATATAACAGAATGAGAAATACGAATACAATTGGAGGCGGCTTTAATGAAACGATTAGAAAATAAAGTAGCAGTAGTAACAGGTGCCGGATCTGGTATTGGACGAGAAATCGCTGAACTATATGCCCGTGAAGGTGCAAAACTGATCATTGCAGATATGAATATGGAAGGTGCAGAAGAAACTGTCCAGACTATCATAAGTGCAGGCGGTGAGGCTCTTGCGGTTAAAACAAACGTTACCATTGAAGAAGATGTACAAAACATGATTGATACAGCTGTTGAGCAATTCGGCACACTGGATATTCTAGTAAACAATGCGGGGATCATGGACAATATGTACTCTGCTGCTACAGTAACTGATGATGTATGGGACAAAGTTTTGGCAATCAACACAACAGGAGTAATGCGGGCAACTCGTAAAGCACTAGCTATATTCGAAGAGAAAAAAGCAGGTGTTATCGTTAATATGGCATCTATTTCAGCGGTCACTGGCGGACGTGGCGGTCTCGCATATACGGCGTCAAAACACGCAGTTGCAGGTATGACAAAAAGTGTCGCCTCTCAATTTGGCCCATTAAACATACGCTGTAATGCAATTGCTCCCGCACAAATACCGACCAACATTACAAACAGTTTAGTTCAACCTGATGAATTCGGTATGAAGCAAGCATTAAGAGGTGTAAATATGATGAGTCGTCCTGGAACGAAGGAAGAAATCGCTAATATTGCGCTATTCCTAGCTTCAGATGAATCCTCTTATGTCAACGGTGTCGTAATGGAAGCTGACAACGGTTGGTCTGCATATTAAAATATCATTATCTACTTACATGCAAAAAAGCATCCAAAGTTTGGATGCTTTTTCTTTATTAATGAACTTGTTGCCACTTTTTCTTTTCACTTGAATAGACGACCGCTGCCGGTGCTGCTATAAACGCAAGTGCGGCCATTCCCGCGAACATCCCAGCGAACTCTTTACTGCCAAATGAAAATCCCGCTACTGCACCTAATATAATTCCTGCAATTACCGCTGACGCAACAATCTTATACATAGTAGATCCCCGACCTTTCAATTGTAAGACGCGATCGTCTCTCTGATTCATTCGTTGCTTTTAGCATACTCTCATTGAGAACCTTTTTCAAGTACAATTGAGAATCTTTTTCAACTAATAATAAATTATACTGTTAGTGTATGTTGGTGCGGTAATTTAAAGTACAAAAAAACCGTCAAGGCACATTACGCCCTGACGGTTGAACTAGTGTTTATTTTTCTAGTATTTTTAGTGACTCGCGATTAAATGCCGGTATATCATCTGGTGTACGGCTTGTTACGAGTTGGTTCTGGCAGACGACGACTTCTTTGTCAGCATACTTTGCACCCGCATATTCCATATCTACGCGAATAGATGTATAACCTGTTGCATCGCGTCCTTCAAGTGCTTTTGCCGTAATAAGCAATTGCGGTCCATGACAGATTGCGAATACCGGTTTATCTGCATCCATGAATTCTTTAACGAACTTCACGAAACGATCATCTGCACGTAAAATATCCGGTGAGAACCCACCAGGGATAAATAATGCATCATAATCCGATGATTTAGCATCATCAATCGCTTTATCGATTTTCACTTTTGTGTTTTCCTTCATACCGGTGACTTCTGATCCTGCTTCCGCACCGATCACTTCTACTTCATGGCCAGCTTCCTTATACGCTTTCGCCGGTTTCATGTATTCCGAGTCTTCAAACATATCTCCTAGTACTGTTGCAATTTTAGCCATAATGCTTAACACTCCTTATGTGATGTTCTGCATATACTATTCCACCACTATAAAGAGTCTAAACATCGTTACCCTAGATCTAGCTCTCCCTCAGCGTCCAAATGAGCAGAAATATTCGTTGCATCTTTGGAGAAAACATACTTACGAATACCGACATAGATTTCTGTCCCAGCATACGCTGTGCCTATTTTTATACGTCCGTCTTCACTAGTACGAACCACTGTTTTGACAGGACTTTCAGAACCTGCCTCTTGCAGTGATACTTCCAATCGTGCATAAATTTCCCCACCTCTGCAAACGCCTTTTATCTTAATGGTTTCATCCGCTGTTAAATTACTATGGTAAACACCTTTGGAAACTACATCAATATGTCCGCAACTATACAAAGTGCTATTAATGGCATATGGAACAATCAATTTAATATGCGGAGAGCTTTCTGTATCATATAGCTGAATGAGAATATACGCATCCTCAATCAATTGTTCAAACTCCCCCATGTTTTGAAGATTCTCATTGAGCGGATTAATAAATAAATCGTATAAACGATCCGCAACGTGGACCCACTCTGCATCTACTTTGTCCTTTTGTTCACGAACTCTCTGGATGAACTTCTTATTCACGTCTTCAAACTGGGCATATCGTTTCTCCATCAATATAGAAATCAAACGCTTGAGTTCTGATGGGCTTAGTTCTGCTTCTCCATGGCCACGAATAATAAAAATCTGATTGACTGCTTCTTTGATTTGTACAAGCATATCTGTCACATTTTTAATCAAAGTAGCTAATTCACTTACAATTGCTTCCTGCTTACCTACACTTATAGTGGAAGACAGCACATTGCCTTTCACCACGGTAGTCTTCATAGCATGTATTTCAGCCTTCGTAACTGAACCGCCAACAAAGACACTACCTGTTGCACCAACAAACATGGAAGGTAAGACGTTGCCCCCAATACGAACATCGCCTTCAAAACGTATATTTCCACTTTCAAGACTAACTTCTCCCGGATGATTAAACTCATTATTCACATCGATTTTCACCAATCGATCACGCCAATCCAACACGGGTTTTCCAGAAATTAACGTTACAATATCTTCTTGTACTTGCTTCACATTTTTTCCGGTCCGTAACACAATATCGCGGACTGGCTTTACAGGAATCGGCCTTCCAAGCAAGCTTTGACCAGGCGTACCAGCAACAGGTGCAATATGTGTCGCAATTACTTGTCCTTCTTTCACATTAGTAATTGCATTCATTTCTCTAAAATCTACTTTTTCTTCGCTGTCCGGATCGAATTCTTCATAGCGAATATGTACTTCCAAATCCCCATCTGTCCCTGCAACGGGTAGTGTTCCCTTTGCTACAATCAACTCGTATGGCTTATCTACTTCTGTCACTTTTTTGATTGCGGGGAATAGGATTCCCTGCTGAACACCCATCATTTTCAATTCATCAACAATTGCTTGTGGTTTCAGATCATTGGTATACTCAATCGTCTCGTCTACGCGAATTGCCAATCTTGATGACCATGACGTATCGACTAAAGAACGCTTGACTCGCTTGCCCGGCGTGAAAGAAAGTAAGGCAATCATGTCCTTCTCCATCAATTGAATAGTGAATTTCGGGGCGACGACTTCATCCTGAATGGTTATATTCACTTGATCTTCGGGCTGAATAAGTACTGGTTCTAATCGTAATTCACCATTGATTGTTAAGATTGCTTGGTCATTTGGTATAACAGATGGCAAGCGATCTTCCCCGAATTGAAATTGAATTTCACCGTTTTGAATTCTAGCACTGCTTATATTCTGTTCGGACTTTACAGGTGATTTTTCTTGCACAGCCGATTGTTCAATTTTTGGTGTTGAATGAGTGAGTTTCTCCATATCCAGTCCATCTAATAATGCTGCAAGTTCCTCTACTTTAGAAAGATGACGTTTAATAGGCTTATTTTCTGCCATGCTTTCTTTACCTGAAACTTTTACTTCTGCCATGACTTTACGCAACCCCATTAAACGTCGTCCTGGATTGGTGAGAATCTCCACATGCACTTGTTGACGAGTCAGCTCTAAAATATCAAGAGCTTGTTGTACCGCTTCTTCGACTGTATTCGCCTGAACTGTTACTACTTTTCTCATCACACCCACCCCCGCCTATAATACTACTACTTTTATAGTATCACACCGGGACCTCCGCATTAAAAAAATATTCCAATAATAACTAGTATGGCTATAATAAAAGATCCAATTTGTCCTATTACCGCAGCAGTGATGACTGGCTTTTTTTGAAAGACATCAATTAAATCAATATCTTCACGTAGTTGTTTTACTTCTTTGCGCAATTCATCTACTTCTTGATGTAAGGTATTGATTTCCTGTGTCTGTCTGATGATAAGTTCCTTTTTTTCTGAGCTGTTTTCATGCTGTTCCATACATGATCACTCCTTATCTTTTCACTTCTATACGTTCTATAGTACGTTTTGGTTTCACGAAAAAGAATAACCTTCCATTTGCATTTTCACTTTTACAGGTGTAAGATAAATCTACAAGCTGTATTGTTCGTATGACATTAAGTTTTAACCTTTAAGCTGTAAAAGGGAGTTTATTACGAAACGGAAATGGCATGCTGGATTCCTTTTTAGCAACCCAGACATACAGGAACGTTTTCCGCAAACACCCACTTTGAGGAGTGGTGGTTTAAAACTTTCTATGACAACGTACGGCAAACACGGCTTACATAACGTAGAAAAAACCTTCCATCTTGTATGGAAGGTTTTTTATTTTGAATGTATATACGTTATTACGCTACACTACGACAAGCGTCCGCACACTTACGGCATGCTTCAGCACATTGTTGGCAATGTTCATGATCATGCTTGCCACACTCTTCTGCACACTGTTCACAAATCTCAGCACATAACTGCAAAATTTTATCCGTAAATGGACTTTGGCGAGAAATCGCTTGAATTGCATATGTACAGATATCCGCACACTCACGATCCAAGCGTATACAGTCTGCCATCATACCTACGTCTTCTTCTTTCAAACACACATCAAAACAATGGTTACAAGCCTTGACGCAATCCTCTAATACAGCTAACACGTCTTCGTATTTTTGATTCATTCAAACGCCTCCAATTAGTAGTTTTATACATACTCTTCCCTCCCTTTTTAAAATTAAACAGCTAACATGTATTTCTTATTTATTGAAAGCATTTTCATTTCTCCGTTATACTGTATAGTAATCAACAAAATAGAAAATGATGAGGTGTTTGAATTGAAACTATTTAAATGGACAGGCCCACTAGAAGAAACAGGTAACTTACCAGAAGAAGCGCGTGCATCATTAATGAATAATGATGAAGAAGTGCTCGTTCTGCAAGAAGCGGAAACGACAACTCTCGAACAAGCCGTCGAATATGATATTTTGGATCAAAGCGGAGATTTACCTTCTGGTCGTTTCGCAGTATTAAACAATATTCCAGTAACAGAAGAAGGTAGAGAAACGTTTGAACAGCGCTTTAATAATCGTGCGCGTCTTATAGAGGCAGAACCAGGATTCGTAGCAATCCGTGTATTGCGACCTGTACACTCCGACACATATGTAATCTTAACTATGTGGGAAGACGAAGAGTCCTTCAAAAACTGGCAAGAGTCGCAAGCTTATGGAAAAGCACATGCAAAGCGCGGCACAAAAGAAGGCGTCGATCAGCGTCCTAATATTTTCTCTGGACCTTCATTTGTAACGACATATAAAAAGTAAGTATAAATAATGGATATCTGCAAAGACTACTCATGAAGTTAAAACAATGATGAGGAGAGTGTTTTTGTGGGTATTTTAGATGGTAATCCAAAAGATCAGCCTTTACATTACGGAGAAGTTACAGCCATTTGGTCATTTATGGGTGCGAATAATGGACTAATCAGTGGGTATGAAGCTTTTGTTAATCATGCTGGTGACGAAGATCTGATTCAACTACTAGAAGAAGCTATCAAAACTATGAAAGCCGAGAATAAAGACTTTGGCAAAGTATTGAAAGCCAATGGAATCACACCGCCTCCTGCCCTTCCGGAAAGACCAAAAGCAAATGCCGAGGAAATTCCTGCTGGTGCACGCTTTATGGATCCCGAAATCAGTGGAGCTATATCAATTAACGTAGGTCAGGGATTAGTCTCATGCAGCATGGCAATGGGTCAATGTTTACGTGAAGATGTTGCGACACTGTTTGCCAAATGCCATATGGAAAAAGTAGCATTCGGTGCCAAATTATTAAGCTTAAATAAATCAAAGGGTTGGATCATTCCTCCACCACTACATTTAAACTAATCGTCATATAACTTCGTCAAGCGCATATCGCTGGCGAAGTTTTTTCTTAGTATGAATAGATTCTGTATTTTTACTCATTCTAACTAAGTAAATGAAATTCATCTAAATGGTAGGAAGGATGTGGATTACCATGAAAAAACGGAAGCCTGAGAGAAAACTGCAAGTACAACCTGTACAACTTGATAAGCCGCATCAGCTAGATAATATGGAGTTCGGTGAGGAGTTTACTTTCGATCAGAAGCGCCAGCAACCAGCTAACTTGGAAAATCAAGAGCGACGTAACCATAGAAAGTAAAAGAGCTTTCATAAAACTACTAGAAAAACGTCATCCAATACTTTGATGGATGACGTTTTTCTAGTAGTTATTCTATCGTTCCTGTGCCCTGTAGTTTGACATCCACAGTGACTTTAAACTCAATATCAGGGTATGCTTGTTGCCATGTAGTAAATGTATCTTCTGTATGCAACCGTGTCGTTCGGTAACGTAAGCCAAAGCCAAAAGGATCCAGATTTTCCTCTTGCATTTTAGTTAGAAAGTGGAAGATTTTTTGTTTCACTTCTTTTGAGGCCAATCGATTATATTCATCCAATTTAGCAATAGATAAATCTTTATTAGCTTCACCTATCGTCCCTTTCATCCCAATGTGCATATCTATCGCATGCGGTGCCGATTTTCCTTTATTCGGTACAAATTGATACGTCATCTTCGTTTGGCTAATATGCAATAATAACTCCAAACCTCCTTCTTTTACCAAATAAGTGAATCCAGTTGAATGTTTCAATAATGAATTAAAGTATTTCGTTTCAGTGGTAGATAAAACAGCTGGGTCTTCCCTTCCGTCCACTACTACAGCATTATTTACTATGAGTTCATCGCCTTTTTCATCTGTTTCAATTAATGGCACAACAGGATTAATACCGTCAGTTAGTATATCTCTGCGCAATTGAAACAAATAAGTCGTCACAACGTATGGACTATCATTCGCTGTCGTTCCAAAAAAGTTGATTAAAGAAACCGATGCCGGTGCTTCAGTATTTGGCTCAACTTTTAAAATCGTTTCGGCAGACGGTCTGGCACCTGCAACATATGCGATTAATTCGATATCACCGCGTCGAATAAAATAATCCATGAACGACTGCATATCATCCCTAAGAAGTTTTTCATGAACAACAATGGTTTTCATATGACCGAGTTCCAATACTTTGTCTACATGTGTCTCCAGCATACGAATCGCTTCGCCTATCGATTGTCCTTCACGTGACAGATACGCAAAACTAGGCTTGGGGGAATCTTTAATTGCGCCAAATGGCAAAGCGACTTTCAATGTCACTTTATATCCATTCTCAATATTTTCGGCAGGATCAATCCCAATCGCAGACACAAATAAGCGTTTATCTATATCTTTGAACGCACAGCCATATTGAAGCAACAGACCACTCATACATAAAACAACCATAAACCATTTACTCACTGAGAGGAATTTCAAGACTTCGCCCTCCTATTCACTACATGCATAAGAATCATTAGACCAATAAATACTACTGGAATCGTATTAAAGTAATACTTACTGTAAAGAAACAAATCATACTCAGTAACTTTTAGTGTTGTATAGATTGCGATTAACCAAAATACCGTAACTACTATGATAAGACTGGCTTTTTTACGCAACTTCAATTTCACATGTTCTATACCAAAGGCACTCTGAAATAATTTACAAGCAACATGCCAATGAATCGTTATATTTAAAAAGGCAATCGCTAAGAATAGAAGCAAAAATATAAATATTACACGCTCAATTACCCCGAACTTCATTCGAATAGAATCACTGGTCAGAATCCATGGGTACATAATACCTTCCACTTGATCAAATCCTAATACACCTATCGGAATAAAATAAGTCGTAAAAAGTGCAAAAGCGCCCAAAATAAACACAATTAAAGCCTGCTTAATACCAAAAGTCATTTTTTTATTAAGGAATGAATTGAAAATAATGATATCAAAAGCTCCAACAAATAAATATATCGCAGTAGTAAATACTGTATAGTCAGGTGGGTTATCTATAAAAGTCATCGCAATTCCCACATGATCCCAACTCACCTGTTCAGCAAAGTAAAGTTTTACTATATAATATGCAGCAGCAGGAAATGCCAAAACAAACACCAATTCAAGTGTAAATAATATATTCCGACTTTGCATGATGACTCCAAAAGTGATCACTGGAATGAACATCGCAATCACTAAATAAACAGACATCTCAGGTGTTAAAAATCGTAAAAGAATATCTATGTATGTAATCAGTGTCTGAAGACCCGAAACATACCAAATCACTCCTAGGATAAATAATGCCGGAATAGTAATCCACTTCGATAGATATAAAGATAAAATTTGCGGTAAGCTTTTCCCCGGAAACGCTTTGAAAGAAGTGATCAATGCCCAGTTCATAAATACGCCGAAAAATAACGCAATGATCATTGTGACAATTGCTCCTTCTTCACTCTTAGCGAAAAAGATTCTTGGACTAGCCGCAATGAGGTTGGCAGTCATATTAGATATAAGTAAAAAATAAACAAAGCGGCTCATGAATCATCCACCTTCAATTCTTCCTGTCTATTTTTCCAAAACATCCGTAAATATGGCTCGCCGAAACTGTCTTTGTTCACCAAATACAGCAACAAACCCAGCATTCCGAGTATCATTCCTGCTAGACCAAATACCGTCGTATATAACAATAGTAAAAAACGACAAACCCTGACAGCGTAATTCATTTCACTTATTGGGATAACAAAGGTGGAAATCGCTACAAGGGAGACGACAATGACCATGATGTTTGATGTCAATGCAGCCTCTACTGCTGCAGTACCAAGTATCAACCCTCCAACTGTTGTAGCCGTCGCGCTAATACTATTTGGCAACCGCATACTAGCTTCCGTCAGTAGTTCAATAAATATCAACATGAAAAACACTTCAATAAACGAGGGATACGGAACGCCAATCCTGCTCGCTGCCACCGTCAGAGCAAGCTCTGTTCTGAGGACTTCCGGTGTATAGGAAGTAACGCCAACATATATAGATGGCAACATAATACATGTAAACAATCCTGCATATCTAAGAAATCGTATTAACGATACTACCCAAAATGAGTAATACGCATCTTCCATCGAAAGCATAAAATCAAAGAACGTTGTAGGTGCAATAATCGCATGAGGGCTTCCATCTACTAATATAATGACTTTTCCAACCGCCATATTATGGAGTATACGATCTGGGCGCTCAGTCAGAAGACTGGTTGGAAACAAGCTGTATTTTTTATTATTCAAGTAATACTGTAAGTCTCCGCTTGCCTGAACCAGCTCTACATCCAACGTTAGAATACGCTTTCTAATTTTCTTCAATAGCTGAAGATTTACTCTTTCTCCATCGTAAATTAATGCAATATCACGGTTCGAAGCATCTTCCAATTGCATCGGTTCAATAATCAAGGAAGGCTTATGATAGCGTTGGCGCATTAGATTAATATTCGTCTCACTACTCTCACTGAGCCCAAGTTGGGGACCGTGCACTGTAGGCTCCATAATAGCCTCTTGCACTGCATTGGCTGCTACTATTTTTAACTCAAGTAACGTGATTTGCTTGTCGATCATGACAAAGACATTACCCTTCGTTATTTCTATAAGAACCTCTTCATCTCCAGTTGGCATCTTGGTTTCATAAGGTAATGATTGTATATACTCGGGAAAATTCTGTTCGGCTGACATCTCATAGAAAGGTTTCACCACAATTTCTTGTAGTTGCATCATATCTACTACACTTTTCAAATACAAAAGGTGCACTACTCGACCTCTACTTTTCAAAGTTTTTTTCACTATATCTGCAGTTGGTTCTAGTCGTGTAGCCAAACGTGTAAAGTATGCAGGTGGTTCTATATGACGTGTTGCTTCATCCATACTCATCACTTCTTTCTCATCAAACAAGTTATTTATTAGTTTGTCCAATCATTGGAAGTTTAATCATTAGAGGGATGAATTACTCTTCTTCATTTAAATCTTCAAATAGTGTTTTGTGCAACCAAATATAGGTTATGATATATAGAGGACTACATTTTTCAAGCAATGAGAGGAGGAATCGCTATGAACTTAGCCGCAATTGGAGTACCTGGCTTAATTATTATTTTAGTGATTATTTTAATTTTGTTCGGCCCTCGTAAATTACCCGAAATTGGTTCGGCAGTAGGAAAGACATTGTCTGAATTCAAGAAATCGGCAAAAGACATTATGGATGACGATGATGATGAGCCCAAGAAAACAGAAGTACAAAAAGTAGAAACGAAAGAACAAGTAAAATAAAATCTATACAAAAAATCCAATCGCGTATGTGATTGGATTTTTTGTATTAGCATTGCAGATGAGATTACAAAGATGAAATTCTTAAGAAAATACTCATTGTATCTTAAACATCTTGAATTTCAATTGAACAATTTCTGTTATCACCTGTTAAAGCTAATGTCGTTATGCACAGAATCTACTAACTCCCAAAATTGAGATGCAGCTTTGGAAACCCGCTCACCCTTTGTTTTGATCATGACCGGTTCAACACGAAAATCAAATTTCTGTAATTCATAGATCTTTAATTGATCCATCGGCACCGCATAAGCTACACGTGGAATAATAGAAAGTGAAGAGATCGTTGAACCTGTTCAGCAATAATTTTTATAAACAAAAGGAGATGTTGAATACCGTAATAATACGGGCTCAAAATCTCCTTTTCCTACCAATAGAAGTAATCTAATTAGCATTCAAATATTATGATGAATACTTACTGTTAGCTCAATAACTCTACATGGCTAATTTAGTTCTTATACAACAATTTAAACGTCTCACAAACTACAGGCAATTCATGATAAAAGACTTGATTTACGTCCTTTAATTCATTTGTAAAAAACTCTTCATGAACCTTTTTCCAATAATGCAATGAGCGATCCCCTTCCCCTTCTAAATACGCATGTTCTTCTGTCACTTCATTGAAAGGTATTACTTCTACTGAAACATTTTCGACGATTGCGACCGCTATTCCATTGCCGTCCAAAATAATATTGTGAAGACCTACCGCTGGTAACGGTTCATCTTCTAATTCGTAGAGTGTGTAGTTAGAAGATGTAGCTGTTTTAGTTCCTTCCACTACCAACTTTGCAAGTTCATCCGCCATTTGTTTTGAATTACCGAAAGACCATGCTTCGTACTGTGCAGGCGCGTCCGGATGAACTCTCTTAAATTCTTCCCATATTCGTTCAATTGACTCGTTACTCACATATTCTTTCCACGCAGTTATTCCGCCTTCCAATACTGTAACATCGTAGTCTTTACTTGAAAGAATGGTTGCACATTTAGTTGCAGAATTTCCTGTTGTACACGTAATAATCATCTCTTTATTTTTCGTCAACTGTGGGATCACTTTTTCCACTTCGTTTTCTAACGCAAAGATTTCTGTTTTCGGCACGTTTAAATCTTCTACCGTGTTTGCTTCGATATGGAATTGATTATATTTATCCTCAGCACGTACATCTAGGAGTACAAGTTCTTGTTCGGCTTTTATTTTGCTGAGTAATTCCTCCGCAGTAATCGTTTTAACCATAATTGGATACATCCCCTTACTTTCTCTATATTCTTTCCTATTATAGCTTTAACTAACTATTTTCTGATACATTTTGTGTGTTTAATATGGTTGAATATATTTTTGAACAATAAAAAGATAGGTATCCTCCAAGAAAACGAATTAGAGAACGTCCTATCTATTAGTAGTATGGATCATAGTATTGGAAGTTATACATCCTTTTATAAAAATACTCAGTCAAACGAAGTTGACTGAGTATTTTTATGCATTCACTTGTACTGGGTCATGCCATGGGTAATTATTCGTTAACACAGTTGCCAATTCCTTACTCTGTTGTTTTCGCATTTTACGTATTTCTGCGCGTTGTGGTGCAGTTTCATGTAAATATATTTCCTCTTCCGTTACAGGAATAACACGTGGGACAGTTAAAGGCTTTTTGTTCTCATCCAATGCAACAAATGTCAATAATGAAGTTGCTGCTATTTTACAACTACCCGTTGCTAAATCTTCTGCAATAACTTTTACGAAAATCTCCATGGAAGATTTTCCAGTCCACGTCACGTATGACTCAAAGCAGACTGAATCAGAAGGACGTATTGGATACAGGAAGTCGACGGAATCCATAGATGCCGTAACACAATCTGCTCTGCTGTGTCGGGCTGCGGAAATCGATGCGATTTGATCTATATCGCTCATTAAACGTCCGCCAAACAACGTATTATGGTTGTTGACGTCATTAGGAAATACCCTGCTCGTTCGTACGACCCTTGAATCCCGACACTGCTTTTCTAGTTTCATTGTAAACACGGCCTCCTCTAAGAAGTGAACCAAATTACTCTATAAGTAATTTGAAAAATTAAAATATTCTCCATTTGTATATCATCTAAATATACTCTTCGTTCACACAACTGTCAAGAATGATTTTCATTTTACATAGTTCGACTTAGTGTTTACAGTTTTGTTGAAGTAATGGAATGTCTCTCTCCTCTAGTAAACCGACTTGAAGTAAACCTTTCATTATTCCATCCTCTGAACAAGAAGCGGTAACAAAATCCGCTATTTCTTTCAATTCCGGTATTCCATTATCCATTACTATTCCAGTGCCTACTGCCTCAATCATTTGCATATCATTTGCACCGTCTCCAAATGCATAGCTATTTTCAGTAGGAATATCCAGATGTTCTAATATCTTTTGAATACCGATTGCCTTGGAAGCCCCTTCAGGCAACATATCCACAGAACTTTCATCCCATCTGACAAAGGAGTAACCTTTAAATAATTCCATATATTCTTCCGTTTCTTTTGGCGTAGAGTATATCTGAACCTGATTCACGTCAGAATGGGAATATACTTCCGGATCGACGACAGGATAAGGTATTCTTAATCGCGCTGTTCCTTCTTGTACAAGGGGATGTGCTTCAGCGTTCGTGACAAACGACTCAAACGTGGAGTACGTTAATCCATGACCATTTTTATGAGCAAGTTCGGTAAGTTGCTGAATAACTTCAGGTTTCATAGGATTCGAATAGATTATTTTTCCTTCCCAAACTACATGCTGTCCATTCATGGATACGTAGGAATCAAATTCTAGTTCCTCTAGCAACGATTTGAACATCAGTGGCGCTCTGCCAGTACATATTACAGTGTAGATCCCCTTCTTACGCAATGCCGTAAGTGATTGTTTAGTTGAATCTAAAATCGTTTTATCATGATTCATTAAAGTACCGTCTAAATCAAAGAACACAACTTTTTTATCAGAATTCATTTTCATGCCCCTTTCGCATCTCATTATCTAACATGTAGTTTACCAATTACCTATCAGATATGCTGTGAAGTTGCCTATTATTAATGTTAGAAGTAATAAAATAATGAAATTAAGTTTGATATTTTCGTAAAATCACGTTATTCTTTTTAAAGAACATCTAATTACTAAAGTGGAGGTCTATTTCATGAATTTCATAGAAGAACGTGTAAGCGGCAAGAATGTAATTGATTATTTGCAATACCCTATATTTACCACCCTTGATGAAGAACGCCAACATAATAAACAGCGATTAGCAGGTGCGTTCCGACTATTTAACCGTTTTGGTTTTACAGAAGGTGTCGCTGGTCACGCAACGTATCGCGATCCAGAATTCAAGGATCATATGTGGGTGAATCCGTACGGGATACCATTTGGCAAGATCAAAGCATCCGATCTTGTCTTAGTAAATCCAGACGGTGAAGTCGTAGAAGGTAAATACTCTCTTCATAAATCGGCTCTAGTGATCCACTCTGCGATTCATGAAGCTAGAGAAGATATCACAGCTTCAGTTCACTTACATCCTGTGTACGGAAAGACTTGGGCATCTACAGGTAGATTGATCGATCCATTAACACAAGATGCTTGTGCATTTTACAATGATCACTCTGTATTGGATGAGTTTTCTGGTGTAGTGTATGAAGATAATGAAGGAGTAAAAGTTGCAAACGCATTAGCGAATAACAAGGCAATGTTCCTTAAAAATCACGGTCCCTTAACTGTTGGTCAGACTGTTGATGCTGCTGCATTTTGGTTTATTACGCTTGAGCGTTCTTGCCAAGTTCAATTACTTGCGGAGGCCGCAGGTATTGTCAATCCGATTCCTGCAGAGTTTGCTGCTAACACCGCCAAGCAAGTAGGAAGAGATATCGATGGTTGGGAAAACTTCCAGCCGCTATGGGAAATGATTGTAAGTGAGGAACCGGACCTATTGGATTAATCTATCTTCATCATTTGTCATCCGTCATAAAAAGGGGGTCATCCTATGTATTCCAAACAATTCATTCGTGGAATGCGCTTGAAGCGGGACATGGTTCCTTCTTTTGAACACTATCCCTTTCATTTACCTAGTATCAATACACTCACTGAGTTGGATTTTCATCCTAATGTGACGTTTTTCGTTGGAGAGAATGGGATGGGGAAATCTACATTACTTGAAGCAATCGCAGTTTCCTTTGGTTTTAATCCAGAAGGCGGTTCGCTGAACTTCAATTTTTCTACTTACGATTCACATTCCATCTTAGATGAATATATCACACTCATAAAAGGTGTCGCCCGACCGAAAGATGGATTTTTTCTGCGTGCAGAAACTTTCTACAACTTGGCGACGACGATTGAAGAGCTGGATCATGCACCTGGTACGAGTCCTCGGATTATAGATGGCTTTGGAGGGACATCATTACACGAACAGTCTCATGGCGAATCTTTTTGGGCGACTTTCATTCATCGCTTTAGAGGTAACGGCATCTACTTACTAGATGAACCTGAAGCTGCCTTATCACCTATGCGTCAACTTTCCATGCTAAGCAGGATTCACGACCTTGTGGGTGAAGAATCACAGTTCATGATCGCAACACATTCGCCCCTTCTATTATCTTATCCAGGTGCAAAAATTATCGAATTTACAGATGAAGGTGCACATGAAACGACACTTGAAGAGACAAGCCACTATCAAATTATGAAGCAGTTTTTTGACGACAAAGATCGAATGCTACATTATTTGCTAAAATGAATATATATCACCAAAAAGCGATTATTCCCTCGGAAATAATCGCTTTTTGACATTACTTATTTTCTTTTTCTACTTGCTCTCTTGCATCTTTTTTAATTTCTTCTACTTGTTTTTCGGCTTTTTTTGCCGCCTCATTGGCTAGTTTCGCGGAACTCTTTTCATTATCATTTCCAGGTGTATCTGCATAACTTTTCGTCATTTTCCACACTCCTGTCTAATTGAATGACTATATTATTCCCCAAACACGCAAAATAAAACGCGCTTTTTAAATTTCTTGTTTTTTCATGCTACAATAAGGGTACTACCTAAGAAAGGTGGACTACTTGTGCCTAAAAAATTGTCTATCTACTTACTAATGCTGGTCATTGGTTTTACATTTCTATTTTTAGCGATTTTTCTGGATTTACCCGAGAAATTAAAATGGTTGTTTTTAGCGGTTGCTGTCATATTAAATGTGACGAGTGCTGTAGCTGCTATGAGAATGGGCTTAAGAGAAATGAAACCTGATAAGAGATAAAATTGATTGTTGCAGAAAGAGGAGCTGCCTATGAAGCGTTCTGCTAGTTACCGTATTACACGCATTGTATGGATGGCAATCGTATTTTTCACTCAAATAATAATATTTCAAAGACGCCATCGAGGTAATTTTACACCTACCGTTACCGATCAGTGGAATACGCTTGTTACAAAACAAGCAAAAGTCTACAAAAAAACGGCACTTGAATTAGGTGGGTTACTTGTCAAACTAGGGCAGTTCCTTTCTACACGTGCAGACATCATGCCCGCATCATTCATTGCAGAATTAGAAGGTCTTACTGATCAGGTTACACCGGTTCCTTCTGATAAGGCATTACAATTGCTAGACGATGAATGGGGAAATCCTCACAGCGAATATCTAAAGGATATTACATCAAAGCCTGTAGCATCTGCATCTATTGGCGAAGTTTACAGAGCAGTTTTACATAATGGTTCAGAAGTCGCCATAAAAATTCAACGTCCCGATATCGAGCGTATTTTACGTGCAGATTTTAAGGCCGTACGAATTGTCATTTGGCTGGCTAAGAAGGTATCTTCCGTAGGCAAACAAATCGATTTAGATTTATTGTATCAAGAAATGACAGACGTGATTGGCGCAGAACTAAACTTTGTTGAAGAAATGAAGAACGGCCGAGGTTTCGCTGAACGATTTCCCGACATGGCAGGGGTCAAGTTCCCAGTTTATTATGATGAATATACAACTAAAAAGGTTCTTGTAATGGAGTGGATAGAAGGCTCCAAAATAACTGACATTCCTTTTTTAGAAAAACATCATATCGATCGTAAAAAATTATCTGATCGCTTGTTTCGATTGTTCTTGGAACAAATTCTTGAAGGTGGCCAATTCCATGCTGATCCACATGGCGGCAATATACTCATACGTTCAGATGGCACGCTTGTATTGATCGATTTCGGCATGGTCGTCAATATTACACAGGAAAATGCAGATGCAATGTTCGTAGTCACAGAAGGTGTCATTTTCAAGCAATACGACAGAGTTATCGATGGCTTGGAGACGATGAACTTCTTACTCCCTAACGCGGATCGAAAAGTGCTGGCCAACGCCATCGAGAAAGTCGTGAAAGCATACGAATCAAATGATTTATATGATATGAATGGGCTCGTTGTGGAGAATCTTCTTCGGGATCTGCAAGTGATTGTCCGAACACAACCTGTACAAATGCCAGCTGACTTCGCTTTTCTTGGTCGCGCAGTATCCGTATTTGTTGGTGTTCTCTATATACTAGATCCCACAATCGATTTACTCGCTATCACTAAACCGCGTTTAGTAGAATGGGCTAAGCAGAAGAGTAAAGATAAAAATCCGTTTACTAACCCTAAAGAGTTTCAGCGCTCGTTATTAAACGGTGTAGGGCAGATTCGAAGTTTTGGACCAAGAATTTCTTCGTTTTTGGAGCAACCTGCAGCAATCCATAGCTATATGAAACAACGCGATATAGACCATCGCAAATTCCAAATAAAGATGCAGAACCGTTTATTCGCAGGTATTGTAGCAGTGGGCTCTTTCGGTACTCTTGCATATAGTTTACTTGACGATTATTCTACATTAGCAATAGGCTCAAGTATTGTTCTAGTGATTTCCTTCTGGCGATATCGTCGGCTAGAAAATTAAAAAACTCAGAGTTTATAATAAACCCTGAGTTTTTATTATGCATTTATTCGTTTTTGTACATAAGCTTTTAAACCTTCTGTTGAATAGACATCACGTTTCGGTATAATATATGCGCTAACAGTACTAATGTAAATATAAAAGTACTCAGCATCTTCAATCAGATCCTTTACACCAATCCACTGTACATTCGTTTCACCAACTACTGTTTTATCATTTATACCCGCCTTATTCATTTTCATTGAATGTTTTCCAACAAGACCTTCATTTTTTCCAGCTTTCAGCATCTTACCAACTTGTCGCGTGATGTGGAAATAGAAATACTTTGGATATAACATCACCCATAAAATAGCGGTCAAACCAAACGTTGCAAACAGCGGGCCTCTTGGCATGTCTGTAAAAACAGACAAAAAGTAAGCAAACAATAAAAATATGAGTGGGGATATATATCGTTGCCACTGTAGTGAGTTTTTTCCCACCTTGGAATGTTTCACATGGTATAGATTAAATGCAACAACATCTTCCTCGGTCAATTCATACTCAATCTCCATCTGTTCCTCCTGCTAAGTGTGCCGTATCATTCAACAATACACAACTTTTCTTTTCTACATCTATCACTGTTAAGGAAGTGTTATCGATCTTTACAGCATAATTTTCATCTTCCAACAATGCAACAACTATTCGTTTAATAAAACTTCCATGACTGACGAAGAGTAGACGCTGATTAGGATACTTTTGAACCTGTTCATTCACAAATTCAAGACCTCTAGCCACTACACTCTCTCCAGTCTCAAACTGCAAATCCAATTCCTTCCACAGTGGTCCCCACTTCTGCTGGCGTTCTTGTTCCGTCGTGCCTTCAATCATTCCACCACTTCGCTCACGCAGACGTTGATCTTCTATAACTTCTATCCCGGACTGCTCTGCAAGTAGATCCGCTGTTTGTTTAGCGCGAGTCATCGGGCTCGTGAAAATGATATCCCAATCTTCATCTGCCAAGCGTGATGCTAACATCTTCGCGGCCTCTATCCCCTCTTCGTCCAAAGGAATATTCGAACTCCCTTGTGCGCGGCCTTCTTTATTCCAAGCAGTCACACCGTGTCGAACAAAACCTACGATGGTCAATGAAATCCCTCCTAGATATTAGGTCTGAAAGCTGGTGTTCTTTTTATCCATAGATAATTAAGTGCTACTCCAAGCATTAATACAAATGCACCGAAATAGAAAGGATAATCCACATCGACATCGAACAACGCTCCACCTATAATGGGTCCAAACACATTTCCAATACTAGTGAACATCGAGTTCATACCGCCAACAAATCCTTGTTCATTGCCAGCAACTTTAGATAAATAAGAAGTTGCTGCAGGTCGTATTAAATCAAACCCTACAAAGATGATCATCGTAACGGCCAATACAGCAAAATAACTCTGTACGAACGTCGCGAGGAAGACTAAAATCGAAGAAAATATCAGACAAAAGAAAATCAAACGTTTCTCCCCTATTGTCCTGGCAAGCTTATCGAATAATAGTACTTGCGCAACAGCCCCAACTAGACCGCTCCCTGTAATGATGATCGCAATATCTTTTGGTGTAAATCCAAATTTATGATCCACAAACAAACTAAAAATCGATTCAAACGATGCGAGACCAAAAGATAGTATTAAAATAATGATAAAAACGATGAAATAATGACGGGCAAAAATCCTCTTTAATCCAGGCTTAGTTACATCCTCTGCAACTGCTTCTTGATATCGTTCTGGTTCACGCAAAGCGATAAAAGAAAAAATTGCTGCGACCAAGGCGAGTCCACCTGCAAAGAAGAAAGGAACCCGCGTACCATATCCAGCTAAAAACCCACCAATACCCGGCCCTAATATAAAGCCTGTGGAAATCGCGGCAGACATAAAACCGAGCGCTTTAGAGCGCGTTTCCATCGTCGTAATATCCGCAATAAACGCTGTAACGGCTGGCATAATGAAAGCCGCACTGATTCCACCCAAAATTCGGGAAGCAAACAGCACTGGCAATGTTTGTCCTACTCCAAATAAAAACTCTGATGAACTAAAAATGATCAAGCCAATGACAATCATCTTTTTTCGACCAAATGTATCGACCCATCTCCCTGATAAAGGAGAAACTAGCAACTGCGCCATGGCAAAGACTGCCACCATATAGCCCACCACTGTACCTGTTATATGTAATTCATTCATTAATCTAGGCATGACAGGAATGACTAATCCAATTCCTAAAAAGGCGATCAGTAAATTCGTCAACAATAGCCCTAATGTGATAGATTCCTTTTTCATTTACTCTCTCCTACGTTCATTCTATGTTGATATTGGAACATCATAGCAAGCGTGGAATGAAGTTACAAGAAGAAAAGATTCGATCTTTTATTGATTTCACCACTTTAATTGCAAAAACTGTCGAATGAGATGTTGACGTGCACTTGCCTGTAGTGGCCAGCTTTCAATTTCGGTCAAAACTTGATCTCGTGTGCTAAATCCTTTGACGAAACCATTCAATCTAGCAGCAAATGTTGAATCCGTTAACGACTCTTCAGAAGTATATAGAGGATGTAACTGCTCCAAAACATTTGGGTAGCGCTTCAAATAGTATTTCTGATGACGTGCTTCAGCTAGTGTGAATTGTTCTAATCGCGTGATTTCCGTTTCAATCTGCTCCCCAAGCTCCTTCTCCATTTCATTTTTCACTTGAATAATCATCTGTTTTTGTTGATCAGTACGATAACGCAATGAAGAGACGTATTGTTGTCCTTTATATTGATCTCGATTAGGATAGTGATTACGCCAAAAATGAAGTAGTATTTCTTCGTATGAAATAATCTTCGGATCGTAATCGATTTCCACGGTTTCAGTATGATCTCCGATTGTCTTATAAGTGGGGGCAACCGTAGTACCGCCTGCATAGCCCACCCTTGTCCTTATTACCCCCTGTAAGCTACCGAAGCGTGCTTCAGGACCCCAAAAGCAGCCCATTCCAAATGTTGCAGTTTCCATTTCCCTGTTCTGTACTAGTTCTTTTTCCATTTCACTGATAGTTAGCAAGTCGAACCACTCCCTCGTATTAATCTCACTATAATGGAAATATAAATATAAAAAAGAGTCCATTTAGAGGTGGACTCTGTAAGAAATGCATCAAGATTTCCTGTGCTTTTTCCAATCATCTTCAAGCATACTATATACAATTAAGTCATGATAATGATCATACAAGTACTCGCCATCACGAATGATTCCTTCTTTCTTAAACCCTAATCGTTCAGGAATCGCTCGACTTCTTTTATTTTCCGTACCACAGCGAATTTCTACGCGATGTACATTGTATTCGTCAAAAGCATAGTCAAGCAGTGAGGAGACCACGGCATGCATAATACCTTTTCCTTGATATGCCTCTGCTAGCCAAAAACCAATACTTGTTTGCTTATTTACATAGTTTACTGAATGAAATCCTGCGAAGCCAGCTAGGTCTCCTTTATACAGAATCCCCGCTTGAAATCCATCTTCTTCAGCAAACTGCTGTAACCAAGCTTCAATAATAGGACCGTACTGATCCGCATCAGTCATGGAATCCACCCACGGCAACCACTCCCGCAAATGTTCTCTTGACTCATCAACCAAGGCAAATAACACTTCTGCGTCTTTCTGTCCTACAAGTTTTAATGAAATATCCTCTGATACTTGATGCACGAACATATCCTAACCCCTTTCACTGGCAGTTACTTTATCCCGTTCCCATCTCTTATATACCTACTTTAAGTCTGCCAGAAAAGAAAGTCAACTTAGGTATTTGTAATAATGAGAGAATGAAAGGTCCATCCTGATTAAATATTTTTACCCACTTTTAGTATTCCCTAGCAATGCATTATTCATCGCGGATATCTAACCCCAACATTGAGGCGAATTGAATTGCTTGCAAAGAAGATACAATACAACCTTCTAATTCTTTTAATGATACAGTCATACTTTCGAATTCTGAAGTCTTAATCTCCACACCTTTCAATGGGGTTTCATCAAAACTAGCAGAATCCAGATTGCTTTCTATAAAGTAGGTATGTTTCAGTTTACAATCAAAGAAATCTGCATCTTTAACGAGACATTTGTCGAACCAGACCCTTTCCCATTTCGCATGAACAAACGCAGAAAGATTGCATATACATTCCTCAAACAAGACATCTGTGAATCGAGAATTTGTAAAGTTCACGCCTAGCATTTTGCAATTATGAAAGCTTACTCGATGAATGCTTATACCGGTCAAGTCCGCATTAGAAAAATCACAGTTTTCAAACCGAACATCTGTAACAAAAAGTTCAGGTAGAGAGGCTCCTTGAAAACTTGAATTCTTAATAAGCATGCTAGTTAATTGAACACGCTCAATTTCTTGTCCATCTAGTCTTTCATCGACTATACATGCATTCTGCAAAAAGGGATCTTCATCATGTCGTACATCCTGTAGCTGTACGGATAGTAAGTGATCAGGAATTTTTGGTTGATTGCGCTTCATTTTATTTTCTCCTTTTCTTCAGGCTTTCCCAAAAGAATTATGGCCCAGTAAATGGTACTATTATAAAAAGAGGTGACGATAATGGAAATTAATGATCAAGCACGTAAAGAACTATTAGCGCAAGTAGAAAAGTTATCAGATGAAGAGATCAATAAAAAGCCTTCCGAAAACGAATGGTCCGTCAAACAACTTTTACAACATCTGTATTTGATGGAAGGTGGAGTCACTAAAACTATTCAGAAGCAGCTAGCTTCCGATGAGCAGAATATCACAACAGACAAGCCGATTCAGCTTACAGTAGATCGATCAACCAAAGTAGATGCACCTGACTTCGCTACACCGACAGATGACTATTCTACGCTAGCTGAATTAAAGTCTAAGCTTTCCGCTACTCATACCGCTTTACGTGAAGTTGCCGATAGTGCAACAGAAGATCAATTAGCAGTGAAATCTTATCCGCACCCTGTTTTTGGTGAAATGAGCCTTACACAGTGGATTCCATTTGTCGGTTATCACGAGTTGCGTCATATTGAACAAATTAAAGAAGTTAAAAATCAAATCGGTATCTGATAAAGGCCCCCACTACGTATCATCAGTATAGTGGGGGTCATTTTATTTTCTATCGATATAAAAAATTGCTTGCTGAATACTTGAATATGTTTTCAACTCTTGATTCGGATCTTTAGCTGCCACCAACTTACGCGCTAGATCTGGAGAGACTCCCGTGACATATAAACTGCTGCCCATAAGCTCCAGAACTTGTTGTATTTCCAAAAGACGCTCTATAGAAGTTTCTTCATGCCAATAGAGACCCGTAACATCAACCATTACATGATCCACTGCTTGAGAGTGGACAAAACTACTTAACTTCTCGATTAGCAAATCAAATCGTTCTTCATTCATCTGACCGATCAACGAAACAGCTGCCAAATTATCGTAAATCATCATAATAGGAAGCATAAGCTGTTCAATCTCATGATCTTTGCTGTGAAGCTCTTCTATTTGTTTGTATTGTACAGAAACGTCTGTCTGTGTTCCAATAAAGAAATTCTTTCCTTCAATAGTGATAGGACGGATGCTTAAGCGATTCCAAAATAGACTACCATCCTTTTTATAGTTTTTTATCACAACTGTAAGAGGATTTCTTTCTGCTACCGCCCTTCTAATTTTCATCACAGTAGACGGATCCGTATCCTCTCCTTGTAGAAATCTGCAATTTCGCCCCAATACCTCATCTTCGGTAAAGCCCGTCATAGTTTCGAACGTTTTATTCACAAAAATTATAGGATTGTCGTCTTGTGATGCATCTGTCACGATTGCTGAAACTCTACTTCCGTTAATTAACGCTTCCATTAACTGTTTTTGTATCGTGTCTGCTAAATTCTTTATTTTTCACACATCCCGTCGTTTTCAATAGATTCTTTTATTTATAGTAGCATATTCTTCTATATAAGACTTAGAAATATGAATAATCTATCTTCATCAATAGAAGTAAACTGTAAATGTCTCATTGAACACGATAATTTACTTGAAGACTTTTTCAACTGATAGAATAAAAAAACTCCCCTGACTTTTCAATAGTCAGAGGAGTTTCTATCTTATACACGTGCAACTTGCATCTCGTTAAATTCTTTTTCTGAGCACAAAACAAAGTGTTCAGGAGCAACTTCACGAAATTCCACTTTATCCTCTGGTTCGTATTGATGATCTTTCGGATTATACGGATGGCGTACACGTGACCGCTCATAAACTGGGTCCGGTAAAGGAATTGCTGACAGTAGAGACTTCGTATAAGCATGCATCGGATTTCGGTATAATTCATCCGCTGGAGCCATCTCTACCAGTTTACCAAAGTACATTACACCAATGCGATCGGAGATATATTTAACCATTGATAAATCATGGGCAATGAATAAATATGTCAAGCCTTTCTCTTCCTGTAATTCCTTCAACAAGTTTACAACTTGTGCTTGAATAGAAACGTCGAGTGCCGATATTGGCTCATCCGCAATGATGAATTCGGGATCTACGGCTAATGCACGAGCAATTCCGATACGTTGACGCTGACCACCTGAGAACTCATGGGGGTAACGTTCAGCGTGTTCACGATTCAACCCAACAGTTTCAAGCAAATCAATTACTCGTTGCTTGCGGTCTGCTTTGCCTTTTACTAGACCATGTATATCGAGTCCTTCAGCGATAATATCTAGCACTTTCATTCTCGGATTCAATGAAGCGTAAGGATCTTGGAAAATCATTTGCATCTTTCTATTCAATACGTGATTTTCCTTTTTACTTTTCGGTGCGTGTACATCTACACCATTGTAAAGAACTTGACCCGCTGTCGCGTCATATAATCGGATCATAGTACGACCTGTTGTGGACTTACCGCAACCTGACTCCCCTACTAAACCGAATGTTTCACCACGTTTAATAGTGAAGCTAATGTCATCAATCGCACGTACTTCAGTTGATTTCCCAGCGTTAAAATATTGTTTCAAATTACGTACTTCAATTAAATTATCTGACATCACACAGTACCTCCCGTCTGTTCAACATAGTACCGGCTACCCTTAAATGTTTTCATACGTTCAATAACAAGCGCTGGCGGTTCAACCTGTGGTGCTTGTGGGTGCAATAACCATGTCGCAGCGTAATGTGTATCACTCACTTTAAAGAACGGAGCCCGACGTTCCATATCAATCTTCATGGCATATTCGCTCCGCAACGCGAAAGCATCACCTTTTGGAGGATTCAATAAATCAGGCGGTGTTCCCGGAATTGCATAAAGTTTTTGATCCGCTAAATCCATGGATGGCATAGAGCTTAGCAAGCCCCAAGTGTATGGGTGCTGTGGATTATAGAAGATTTCATCCACAGTGCCTATTTCAACAATTCGACCACCATACATAACAGCTACACGGTCTGCAACGTTTGCTACAACGCCTAGATCGTGCGTGATAAATATGATAGACGTATCTGTCTTCCTCTGGATTTCTTTCATTAACTCTAGAATCTGCGCTTGAATCGTTACATCTAGTGCCGTAGTTGGCTCATCTGCGATCAACACTTTCGGATTACATGCTAGCGCAATTGCAATAACGATACGCTGGCGTTGTCCGCCCGAAAATTGATGCGGATACATTTTATAACGATTTTCCGCATTAGGAATGCCTACAAGATTCAATAGCTCAATCGTTTGCTTGCGTGCTGCTGACTTGTTCAGCTTCTGATGTTTTAAGATAGGTTCCATAATTTGTCTACCAATTGTCATAGTCGGGTTTAATGAAGTCATTGGATCCTGGAAGATCATCGAAATGTCTTTCCCACGAATCTTTTGCATATCTTTTTCAGGGATCTTCGTTAGATCTTTTCCTTCAAATAAAATTTCTCCATTTTTATATTCAGCACTCGACTCTGGAAGAAGTCGCATGATCGATTTCGTTGTTACCGATTTACCTGATCCCGACTCACCTACGATTGCGAGCGTTTCACCTTTGTGTAAATCAAAGTTTACACCACGGATAGCTTTCACTTCACCTGCAAATGTATGGAAGGAAAGCTCGAGGTCTTTTACTTCTAATATTTTTGTCAACTTGCTCTCCTCCTCTTAATCTTTCATTTTAGGATCTAGTGCATCACGCAGTCCATCACCAATCAAGTTAAATGCAATCATAAGAACACTGATAACAATAGCCGGGAACAATAAGACGTATGGTTGATTCTCCATCACTTTATATCCGTCATTGATCAATGTACCTAATGAAGCAGCTGGTGGCTGGAGTCCAATTCCAATAAAGCTTAGAAATGCCTCAAAGAAAATGGCATTTGGAATCGTGAACATTGTATTGATGATAATAATTCCAAGCATATTCGGCAACAAGTGCTTTGTAATGATTTTGCCATCTTTGGCACCTAGCGTACGTGAAGCCAAAACGAACTCCTGGGATTTATATTTTAATGTCTGTGCTCGTACAATCCGCGACATCCCTATCCAACCGGTTATGGTGATGGCGACAATTATCGCAGTTATTCCTGGGTCCATGATCATAATCATCAAAATGACGACAATTAATGTAGGTATACCGATCAATATCTCAACAATCCGTTGCATGATGTCGTCTGTCCGTCCACCAAAGTATCCGGAAATCCCACCATAAGCTACCCCTATAACCATATCAATAGCCGCGGCTACAAATGCGATGAATAGTGATACACGAGAACCTTCCCAAAGTCGTGTAAATAAATCACGACCAAGTCCATCTGTACCAAACCAATAGTACTCATCAACTTTCTTCATTTCATATAGATTGACAGTTTTTCCAGCTAATTTACCGTCCCCATCAAATAGTCCTGTTGCTTCAATACCAGGAATTTTAGGTGGTAAGTTGGCGTGACGTAAGTTTTGCGTGTCACCCGCATGCCCATTTAAATGTGGACCGATTAATGCCATCAGTATAACTAACAGAAGAACGACCATACTGACAATAGCTGCTTTATTTTTACGGAGTCCTAACCATGCATCTTGCCAGAAACTCAAACTTGGTTTCTCTATACGTTCGGAATGATGCGCGTCAATTGTCACTCGCTCAAAATCTTCTGGTGTTAATTTTTCTTGTTCGTTTTCAATACGCATTATCCCTTACCTCCAGACACGCGGATACGTGGATCGATGACCCCGTATAAAATATCCACAATAAAAATAACTACTATGAGGAAGGCTGAGAACATTAATGTCGTACCCATGATCGTGGCATGGTCATTCGTCATGATAGACGATACGAATTGCTCACCAATTCCTGGAATAGCAAAAATTTGTTCTACTACAAGTGAACCGGTTACCAAGCCAGCTGCAAGTGGTCCGAGGACCGTGATTAAAGGTATTAATGCGTTTCGGAATGCGTGTTTGAAAGCAATTTCAAACCCATTGGCACCTTTTGCTTTTGCTAAAATAATATAATCTGAATTCAATACTTCTATCATCTCAGTCCGTATAAAGCGCGCGGATAGGGCTAGTGGCCCCATAGCGAGTGCAAGCGATGGCAGGACACTTGACTTCCAACCGTCATTCCACAAACCGACCGGTAATAGATGCCACTCTGAAGCAATCCAATATTGCAACAATGATGCAAATACAAAGGAAGGAATAGAAATACCTAGTATTGCCAAGAAGGTGCTTCCGTAATCCCAAAATGTATTATGCTTTAATGCTGCAAGCATACCAAGCAGGATACCGACAATGGTCCCGAAGACCATCGCTTGCGCTCCCAAGATTAAAGAAGGTTTCAATCTTTTAGCCAATAAGTCGTTGACACTCTTACCTTTAAATACAAAGGACGTCCCCAAGTCACCTTTAGCCAAATTTTTCATATAGATTGCATACTGCACAGGCTTAGGCTTATCGATCCCATATTTCTTTTCAACAATCGCTTTTTGTGTATCATTCAACTTATTGTAAGAAGCAATTGGTGAACCAGGCAATGTCTGCATGAGGAAAAAAGAGGCAGTTGCAATTAAAAATAGCGTTATAAACATATATACTATGCGTTTTCCAATATACTTAACCACGGTACGTTACACCTCCAAAAGAGTTTCTTACTTTACTTATTAGTAATCACTTGACAATTTTCGACAAAATACTTTTTAAATATTGCAACTATTCGCTGTTACTAAAAAGAGAGTATATGGAATACAGATCCCCATATACTCTCCCCTATTAAACTCAAGACTTTACAACGATACTATTACTTACCTGAAATATACGCCCACTTGAAGCTATAGTCCGCTCCGAATGGATGATCAACTAAGCCTTTGAAGTATGGCTTATGCAAGAAGATCAAACCACGTTGGTAAATTGGTGCAATTGCAGCGTCATCATCAAGTAGAATTTTCTCAGCTTGTGCGAATGCTTCATAACGCTCCTCAGGCTTAAGAGCCAATTCGCCTTTAGAATCTTCAATCAATTTATCGTACTCTGGATTAGAGTAAGACATCAAGTTATTTGTACCGTCTGTTACGAAAAGATCCAAGAATGAAATCGGATCCTGGAAGTCTGGTCCCCAACCTGATACTTGAATATCATAGTCTTGGTTGCCATCCAAATCCAAACGTACGGAGAATGGTACTTCTTTCAACGAAATTTTAAGTCCTTCTAGGTTACCTTCTAATTGAGACTTGAAGTACTCGTCCATTTTCTTAGAAAGTTCAGTGTCGCCACCAAGAATTTCTAGATCAAGAGATTCAACACCTAGTTCTTCAAGACCTTTTTTCCAATGATCTTGTGCTTCTTCCACATTGTACTCTAAGTGGTTGCCGCTTAAATCACGGAAGTCTTTTTCGTTTTCATCAAATGCAAAGTTTGTTGGTACTAAGAAGTTTGCAGCTAATGAACCGTTAGCTAGTACTACATCTACCATATCTTCCTTTTCGAAAGATTTAGCAATAGCTTTACGAATGTTCTCGTTCGCAAGTGGTGTTTCTTTACCATCACGCTCTTGGTTAAACTTGAAATAGAATACAGATGTTTCTGGTTGAATAACTGCTTCTTCATCATCACGGTATTGCATAGCTAGGTCACCAGAAACTCCGGCACGATCCAACTTACCATCTTGATAAAGTTTAATTGCAGTTGCAGAATCTTTTACAACGTTTACATGAATTTCATTAAGTTTAACGTTTTCTGCATCCCAGTAATGTTCGTTCTTAACATAAGTCCAGCTATCGCCTGTTCCATCCCATTTAGTTAAAACGAATGGTCCATTTGAAAGAAGGTTATCAGAGTTTGTTGCAAATGCATCCGCTTTAGAAGCTACAAACTCTTCTTTAAGTGGATAGAAAGTTCCGAATGACATAAGTGACAAGAAATATGGTACTGGACGCTCAAGTTTAACTTCAAACGTCTTCTCATCTATAGCTTTAACGCCAAGCTCAGATACTTCCATTTTTTCTTCAGAAATTGCTGTTGCGTTTTCTACTACACCAGACATCATGAATGGTCCGTAAGGTGAACCAGTTGCTGGATCAATTGCACGCTGCCAAGCATAAACGAAATCTTCAGCTGTTACAGGTGTTTCATCAGCCCACATTGCATCACGAAGTTTGAATGTATAAGTCAATCCATCTTCACTTACTTCTGCTTCTTCAGCAGCCATTGCAGGTTCTGCGATATTTTCTTGGTTTAAACGGTATAAACCTTCGTTGATATTATTCAACACGTTGAAGCCAACTGCGTCTTCTACGATTGATGAGTCAACAGATGGGATTGCAGCAGATTCAGCTAAGTATAATACTTGCTCTGCATCTGGCTCTCCTTCTTCGTCTTTGGCATGCTGTTTTTCTTCTGGTTCTTCAGTTGCCGCATCCTTGTCCTTGTCGTCCCCATCTGCTGCCGGCTTGTCTTCGTCTTTCGAACCGCCACATGCAGCTAAGAACATACTTAGCACTAATGTTAGTGCCATTAATAAAAGCCACTTATTGCTCTTCAAATTGTTGACCTCCCCTTTGGTGTTTTTGAAGTACTAACTTTTTCATTATACAAGAAAAACTTCCGAATGTAAACGCTAACAACAATATTATCTTAATTTTAAACTATTATTGAAGATTCTACACATTCTTACTCATTTCTTGTATGATAGACAGTAGCTATCAACATTAATTAAGAAAAGAAGGACTTCTATGAAACGTAATAGTATTGTATTTCTCATATCGCAGCTGGTGATTATTATTTCTGCCTATTCAGTATACGGTAAAATCTCATTATTAGGCTATATTAATGCTTCCTTTTTCGTCAGTGGTCTTTTGTTATTCTTTGGTGGGCTTGTGTTTGTCGTCCGTACTGGCTTCTTCGACTTCTTCATGACGAGTTCACGTAAAGTGTTTGCTAGAAAAGGTCAAAGAGAAGCTATCGAATCTATGCGTGCTCCATCCGAAGTAATGTCGGCGAGTCCAGCTTGGTTCTTCATTGCAGGTATGCCAACTTTCATTTTAATGATTTTGGCGCTTATTTTATACTATCTATAAAAAAATCTCGGTACTTCCTTTATAGGAAATACCGAGATTTTTAATTTACTGATATATTTTATAACACAACGGTGATTACTTGCTATTTACTTCTATCGCATTTAAAAAAGCTTGATTATTTACGATCTTCTACCTCAAGCTTACTACCATCGTTGAATTTGATTTCCACTTCGAATTTTTCATAATCCGCTTGAAGGTTAAAAGCTTCTAGTATACGATCAATTGTTTCTTGCTGCGAGCTATCTTTTGTCACATCTAGGTTTTTCACTTTTGAATATACATCATCAAATGCTTCCTGACCTTTCAAATAAATTTCATTTAGTTCATCTTCTACTTTGGCTTTAATTGGTTCATTTTCATCTTGTTCAATTTCCGCTTCATACTCTTTGTCTTTTCCGTATGAAACATCTAATTCAATTTCTTTAAATGATAGCTTGTCCATGTTGGCTTGCATATCTCCTGTTGCCGAGTCAGTCGAGGAATCTGTTGTAGTATCTGGTACAGCTCCATCAGTATTTTGATTTGTATCATCAGTAGCTGGTTCTAATGGTTGCTCTACCGGCGGATTAGCTGCATTAGAATTTTCTTCTACTTTATCATCTTTCGCATTCGTTCCACATCCCGCCAATGCAAGCGCCATGACTGATACCCCTGTTATTACTAAACGTTTCATAAAAATATTCCTCCTAGATGTCGTATTAACCCTAGTATTACCCTTTTTGCTACTTTCTAATCGGTTAGTTTTATTTAATGAAGGGTATGTTGGTAAGTAAAGGAGTCTTTTCGAATGAATAATCAAAATCCCTTAACCGCTAAAGAAGCAATTGATTCCATTGAGTCAGCTGTACATACGGAAAGTAGTTTGCGACGTGCGCACGCGACCGGAGTTGCATTTGATGCCACTTTCAAACCAACCGGAGCCGCAATGCCTTGGACAATAGCTACTCATCTACAGCAATCTGAAGTTCCTGCTGTTGTACGTTTTTCTCACAGTTCTACGAGCCCGAACCCGAATGAGCGTTTGAATCCAATTAAAGGAATGGCAGTGCGCTTTCAATTATCTGATGGTACATTTACAAACTTGACTATGGTTAATATACCAATCTTCATTAGTAAAACTCCAGAAGCCTTTATTCGTCTAATACAGGCATTTGATTCAAACAGTACATGGTCACAACGAATAGATGCTCTGATGCATGACACAGAGTACAAAGCATTTGCTTCCATTTTAAAAGAACTGAAACCGTATCGTAATTTCGAAACCCTTCATTACTATTCTATTCATGCGTACTTTTTGAAGAATATGGACTTTGATAGACAAGCCGTGCGATTTGAATGGCAACCTGTACCTCAAAATGACTTTGATACGGAAGGCAACTCTATGGAAAACGAACTCATTCATAAAGTAGAACAAGGACATCCTGTACGTTTTCGCTTACTTATGCAATTAGCTGAACAAGGAGATCAAACGAGTGACCCCACTATTGCCTGGCCGAATGACCGAAAGAAAATTGAGGCAGGAACTCTGACACTGAACTCTCTTCGTGCAGATAACGCAGAAGCCTTTGTTTTCGATCCAACAGTTACTATAGAAGGAATAGAATGTAGCGATGATCCGGTATTACTATTTCGCTCCGCTGCGTACGAGGAATCTGCCAAGCGACGTGGCGTAAATAATGAACTTTAATAAATCTCTAGAAAAACCTAAAGGAGCGGTTATAATGCTGAATTCATTTTTACTATTTTCACTAAACAAAATACATTATAAGCGTTAGCAAATTTTTTCTTGAAGAAAAGATAGGCTATAATCATCTAGAAAATCAAGTTCTTTCACTATCGCCAATACAAAGCTATGCTATCCTTGATTTTTTCATTATGTTTTTGTTAAACTATTGACGTGTCAAATCAATGGACGAATCAAACTCAATTTCCGATATGAATAAGAACGTGCTAGCTAAGCTGGCAGAAGGGGTTGACTACTTACTACAAGGAGCTGATGTGTATGACAACGGAAGAAGAAAAAACATTAAATACTATGGAAGAAGAGGAAACGGAAAAGGATTATTCCTTAGATCGTGTACCTCTAGAAGACCGTACTAAAAGTTGGCTAAGCATTACGAACATCACGTTCGGAATCGCGACTGCCATCTTTTACTTTCAAATGGGCAGCGTCATGGCTTTGCAATTCGGTGCACCAAACGCTATTGTGTCCGCAATCTATGCCATAATTGTAGCAGGCTTACTCGGTACCGTGATTGCCTACTTATCGGCTAAGTCCGGAATGAACGTGAATCTATTATCACGCGGAGGCGGGTTTGGTTATATTGGCTCATCGCTAACATCATTGATTTACGCCTCAAACTTCATTATGTATTGTGCATTTGAAGGACTAATTCTTGTATCGGCTGTGCACATTTTCATGCCTGACTTTCCAAAGTGGATTTTGATTGTCGTCTTTGGGACACTTGTCATTCCCTTGAATTGGTTCGGTATTGAGCAGCTAGACAAACTTCAAAAATGGTCTATGCCAGTTTTTCTTGTGTTTCTTGTTGCAGCTATTGTTTTATCATTTATTAAACCGGCTGTTTATACAGGTTCCGTGTTTTCGTACATGCCTGAAGGTGTCGAATTTGGTGGAACAGCATTATTGTTCTGTATCGGAATGCATAATGGAATCATGGGATTGACTGCTTTACTCGCATCAGATTATGCCCGTTTCTTAAAACCATCCGACCGAAAATTTGGTTCTATTGCAATCGGTTTCATTCCTCAAATTTTCTGTTACGGTGTAATGGGCGGACTTGGAATTTGGTTTGGCGTACGTTTCTTGGAAAAGGATCCCGGTGTATACATCGTACTATTGCTAGGTATTGGTGGAGCATTGTTTACGATGCTGACACAGTTACGAATTAATGTAACGAATATTTACAGCAGTTCCCTATCGCTATCAAATTTCTTCGAAAATGTATTCCGTTTCACACCGGGACGCAGATTCTGGGTAGTCGTCTCAGCTGTAAGTGCTATATTACTGATGCTTGGTGGAATCGTGGATCATCTAGATACGGTCATGACATTCCAGGGTGTTTTCCTATTTTCGTGGGCTGCTATTCTAGTGACGGATGCATTGGTCGTCAAAAAGTGGCTGAAAATTGGTCCGACCTATTATGTCGCTCGACAAGAGTACTTGTACAAATGGAACCCAGTCGGTGTCGCTTCATTACTAATAGCAAGTACGTTTGGCGCCGTTGCGGCGTCTGGTTATCTAGGTATATTCCTACAATCTACAGCTGCATTTGTCGCTGCTATACTGGCTGCTATACTGACAGTAATCATTGCCAAGTATACAAAAGGTAAATACTATTTAGTGCGTGAACCGAATGATATTACAGCAGATGATAAATTAGGTTAATAACTATAGTAATTCCCTACAAAGAAAAAATGCCTGAAAGATCGGTCAAGTCGATCCTTCAGGCATTTTTCATTCACTGTCTTCAGATAATCCCCTACGTTGAATGCTCCCCCACTCACGTTTACCACGCAGTGCACGTATAATTCCTTCAGCGCGCCAAACTAACGTTAGCGGACGATACCAAAATACTTCAGTTAACGATAGCATTACTAAACGAAATAGATCTTGCACTTTCGGATAGGTGTTACGGCTCCATGCTTCCAATAATACCGATGCCATTGAAAACAGGGATCCATATAGAATAAATAATAATCCTAAAATGCCCGCGAAGATCATATACACCTCTCCCATGAATAAAGAAAGCACAATGTACGCATAGCCAGCCAATTCAATTAATGGTCCAAGTAATTCAATGAATAAGAAATACGGAATCGATATCATACCTACTGAACCATACTTCGGATTGAATGCCATCTTTTTATGCAACCAAAGACTTTCAGCCAGTCCTTGATGCCAACGTCGGCGCTGTGTGCGTAGATCCTTGAAGTTATCAGGAGCTTCCGTCCAACAAACAGGATCCGGTGTAAAGACGATTTCTTTATCTTCTTTACGATCCGATATTTCCTCATGGAGCTTAACCACAAGTTCCATGTCCTCGCCGACTGTATTCTTGGCGTAACCACCTACTTGTAACACCCATTTTTTCGAAAAAACACTGAATGCACCCGATATGATTAATACTAGATTATATTTACTAAGCGCCATACGTCCCATTAGAAACGCACGCATATACTCTACAATTTGCATCATTACAATAGTTGAGCTTGGCAGGCCTTCTTTGACAACTTGCCCCATTTGGATTTCATATCCATTGGCAATCCGGACGTTGCCGCCTGTCGCAATAACTTCTTTATTAGACTCCATGATAGGCTTCATTACACGCAAGAGTGATGTGCGATCCAATATTGAATCCCCATCAATCGAACAGAAATATGGATACTTTGACACATTGATGCCTACATTTAAAGCATCCGCTTTTCCGCCATTCACTTTCGTAATCAAAAGTAAATTGGGGTGCATATCAGATTGATAAATTGTTTCGATAGGCTGTGTTTCAATTTGCTGATTCACTACTTTTCGAATGGGTCTCATATTGAAATGCTCAATCACGATATCTTCGGTATTATCGGTAGAACCATCATTAACTACAAGTATCTCAAATTCAGGATACTGCAGTGCCAACAAAGAATAGATGTTGCCAAGCACCCCCTCCTGCTCATTATAAGCAGGGACGATTACGGTTACAGGCTGTGTGTATATAAAATCTACTGCACCTTCATCCGATAAATTCTTCTGTAACTTTCGTTCTTTTCCTAACTGAGTAAATGCGATGATTAACATCGACGTATATGAGAAAATAACAGCCAACATATATACGAGCAATATATAGCCAACAAACGCAAAAACCGAGGAAGTAATTTCAGGTAAGTTCATCTCATTACTCCTTTCCGAGCATCTCTTCAGCTACATCCACCGCGAACTCATCAGATGAAGTGGTAATGACAGAATAAAGTGCTTGTTGACCATTTTTTAATGATTTTATCGATTTTGCAGCTTGCGCGCGAACTGGATAAGTAGAATCCTTTATCAAGTGTTTAAGAACAGGCAATGCTTCTTCTGTAGGAGCAGAACGAAAAATCTTGGCAGTCATCAACCGTTCTTCCCAAACATCTGAATGTGAAAAAACTTCATATAATTTGAGCGCATCTGCGACTTCCAATTTAGCTATACTCTTTAACGCGCGGATCCGCAATTCTTGTGCCGGGCTATCCAGGCATTCATGTAACAGCGGAAGCCAATCGAGATAGTGACGAACACCTATAATTTCAATCAATGTCAATTGCAATACGTCAGGTAATTCGTTAAAGTCTTCAGCTAGTAAACTAATTTGTGTCTCATCCAATTCTAACAATAGCCTTTTATAATCAAACTCGCCTAGTGGAACTTTAGGGTGGATAAAATGTGCAATAAAATCAGTACGAGAAAACTTTATTATTATCTCGTAAATCAATAGATATTCTGCTTTTGGATAAATCTTTCTTTTGGCCAATACCTTGGAAACAGGATCCAGCATAAATGTTAAATTGAATAAACTGATCTTATTGAGTGCATTAATACGTACACCACTGCTCCGACTATGGAGATTCTTACTATAGTAGTCACTCATGTATAACGCTGCAAAAGTATTAACTTTTTTGTTGATTTCATCGGAAGAAAAATGGTAGCTAAAACGAAAAAACAATTCATCAATCGCTTCGAGTTCTAGTGGTCCGTTGGGCATAAGGACTTCAATCGGCATGCCATCTCCTAGTAAATATTCATACCAGTCATCTTTTCGAGCTTCGATATACTCTCTAATTCCTTTCTTGTTTTTCATTTCTTGCATTCTATAAAAAACGAGTAAAAAGAACATACCGAAAAGTATGATTAACAAGGCCACGATGACTAGTAACAATGAAACTAATAACTTATCCATAATAAATACGATTCAACACTTTCGTAATTTGCGCTTCAAATAAATGTGGATTAAAGGGTTTCGTTATATAATCATCTACACCATTTTCATAAGCAAAAATCATTTCCGCTTCACTTTTTCGCTTCGTCATCATAAATACATGGTATTTCTGAGAATTCGGTAATTCACGTAGTGTGTATAACACTTCTAAACCATTTTTTCTTGGAAGAATGTCATTCACAATAACTAAATGAGTGTGAGACGATTGATACCAGTCAGATTCAATAAAGAATTGGCCGTCATGAAACACGCGAATTTCCAGATCAAGTTGTTTTATCTTTACGCGCTCCACTAGTTTTTGTATAACCATCGTGACAACGGGATCTTCATCAATAATACTCACTCGCACACATTGTCTCTCCAATTTTTTAAGTGTGCGGTCTTTTATAAAAGGTGTATTCCCAGGTAGTTGTAAAGCACTGTTAACCGAATCATTCCCTATCTGTAATACTTCTTCAAGCGTGGCATCTCCATTACGAATTTCGATTACTGAAACACCTACCCGATACGAACGAGTTGATTCTGTATGGCGTAATCTATCAATAAAGACATCTGCCTCTTCTTCACCTGTATTAGCCATTAAAATAATATCCGGTTTACCTGTCGGGAAATTGAACAATAAATCAGAGTTACGTATTTGCTCGAGGAGGATCTTCTTAATTTCAGGACTTTCAGGACTTTTTACAAAGACTATAGTGAATACTTGCCGAAAACGTTTCGTATTCGCCATTTGCCAATAAAAGAGTTGCGGAAAGAGTGAAGCATCCAACATATTTAGTTCACTATTTTTGGTTTTCATACCGATTACACCTTTCTTCAGCTAATTTACTGTTAGAATTTCTTCGGGTAAGCCCATGAGTGTCAGCCGATCTTATAATGTTATTGCCCCTACTGTTATGATCCAATAACGGAATTCTTTTGCATCTTACGGACAACAAAACTTCCATTATAATGTACTTCACAACCCATTAAAACGGCGTTTTAAGGAATGATTTATAGTTTCAATTGCTTTCATTTTCACTATTTTTCCTATCATAGGTTTCATCCAAAATTTCTTCCATCATTGGGAAATATGTTAACCAGTAGAAAGCCGAGACATCTTTGGCAAAGTATTTATACACATTATGTATCCCCTGCCATTTCACAATTGGCTTTTTATCAAAATCTGCATAGTCTCCTGCAAAATAATATGTATTATTCTGTTCCTGGTGTAATACTGCAGGGAATGTTTCAGGTATGCCAGCCTCAAGTAAAACACTGCGTCCCTTTTCGGTTAAATCAAATTCATAAGTTGCCAATACATTCGTATTTTTAAACGGCTCGACTACATCAAACCAATAAAGATAATCAGATGAATACACTCTTGGAAATTTTTCTTTTCCGTCTTTTGTCAACTCAAAATGGGCAGCACTTTTATTTTCCTGTCCATCCAAGACAATCACTTCACCCGATGTATGGACAAATGTAAGGCCTGCACCCGAAAAGAACCACTCACTATTCATCTGCTCCTTATACCCATCAATAAGCCAATGGGGGACTTCTTCATTGCCCAAGTCAGTGAAATAGCGTCCAATCCAACCTGACCAGGTAATTCCTAGGTCATTTTGCATGATCGCACTCATTTCTTTACTGGTAGGTGATGCAAAACTATTAAATTCGGCAATCAACGTTGTGCTTTCATCCTTACTTGCCATTAATTCTCGCCACTCTAGCAGTTCCATTCCACCATATAAAAGTTCAGACCGTGAACCATCGGGCTTGTCCTTAAGATCGTCACTGAATACACCATAAGTATCTGCTACATAAATCATATCAAGTGGTCGGGTCCGGAACGGTTCCATAGCTATTTGATCATATGGATCAAATCCATAATAATCGAGTTCAAGATCATAGAACTCTCCATCAGGACGTACAATTTTCTTTCCTTTTAATATATGGAATAAACCGTTATGCTCGCGATAATCCTTTTTGGCAACGGACTTATCAATTACTGCTATATCCATGATCTTTTCTTCTTTGAGTGTCCAATAAATTCGTGGCGACAAGACGAGTAAGATCAATACTAGTGCTATTACTATTTTTTTCACTATCTAGTCTCTCCTTTACTCTTGTCGACTGTTGTCTTACAACCGCAATTCTAGTATTATTATATCATCTATTATGATCGCATACAATTAACATTTACATATATTTAGTCTTAATATACTATATTCCTTTGCAAAAATTATTGTATAATGAATATGTAGGACTATTAGATTACACCGTTCTACTTTATCTTATGTTTCTAAAGAAAGGTGACTACTATGTCGAAAAAAGTACGACTAATTTGGTTGGCAGCGATTTTATTGGTTCTATCTAACTTCATATGGTTAAAACCCATACTAACTATGCGCGTCGATCAACCAAAAGCCACTTGGTTGTGGCACACATCCCAAATAGTGGATAAGTCTGATTTACTCATTGGCTTTTTAGATCAAAAGAACGTATCTACTCTATATTTACAAGTCAACGCAGATATACCAGATGATGCATATCAACACTTTATTCAAAAAGCTAGTGAACATAATATTGAAGTACACGCTCTTGACGGTGCACCCCATTGGGCAACTGACCAAGATTCTGTACAAAGTTTCTTCCGTTGGGTTGAAAAGTATCAATCCATTTCGGATAAGACTGAACAATTCGCTGGTATTCATTTGGACATAGAGCCATACATACTGCCAACGTGGAATTCTAGTTTACAAAACACTATTGAGAGCTATCAGCAAAATATTCGATTTGCTGCGGGAGAATCTGCTCTTCTTGGACTGCACTTTGGAATCGATATACCATTTTGGTTTGATCAAACCTTCTATACGACTAACATGGGTGATGGCATTCTATCTGAATGGCTAATCGACCAATCCGACAGCATAAATGTCATGGCCTACCGTAACAAGGCTAATGGCCGTAACGGAATAATCAGTTTAGCGCAAAGCGAAATGGATTATGCTAACGCTGCTGGTAAGCATGCACGCGTAGCAATAGAAACTAGTAAATCGTCTGAAGGTGATTACCTGTCGTTCTTTGGTAAGAGTAATACGTATATGGAGAATCAGTTAAAGGAAGTAGAGCGATCATTTAATCATTCTGAAGAATTCCATGGAATTGCCGTCCATTCATTAGAAAGCTGGATGAAACGAAAATAATAGTGGACCATACGAAGAAAAGCCGTCTCGTTTGGGAGACGGCTTTATATATAACGGCATATACACATTAAATTCAAGCTTTGTTATCTTGTTCATAGAAAACTGGTGGTACAGATCCAAACACTCTACGATGATATAACATAGGATCTTTGTTTTTCTCAACTTTTAGATCAACTACTTCACCAATAATAATGGTGTGGTCTCCCGCTTCAATCGTCTGGAAAGTCTTACATTCAAACACACCGAATGCGTCTTCAATAATCGGTAAACCATTATCCGACATTTCCCATTCACATGTAGAGAAACGATCCTCTACACGGCTTGCAAATGTACTACAAAGTTCCTTTTGATCTCCTGCAAGTACGTGTACAGCAAATTTACCGCCTTCAGTGAATGCTTTGATCGAAGAAACTCTGTGATCGATCGACCATAAGAGAAGCATAGGATCCAAGGATACAGAAGCAAACGAGTTTACTGTCAGTCCGACTGGTGTACCGTCTTCAGTTACTGCAGTAACCACTGTTACACCAGTGGGGTAATTCCCCATAATTTCTTTGAATAAATTCTGTTGTTCTTCTTTTTTCATAAAACATTCTCTCCTTTATTGATGAGCCATTTCGAGTAATTTATATAGTCCATTTCTCTGGAAATAGGCAAGTATATATATATCATAGCACTTCCACTATCTTTCTTCATTTTTCTCAACTTGTTATATGTTTTTCTTTCAGTTTATGCAACGTATTCATTTTGTATCATGCTACTTTAGCCAGTCACATTAAAGGTACTAAAGCTTTATTTTATATCTTACATGTTTATAAACACTAAATCCGGCTATTATAAACGTAGCAAGTCTATCAAACATTTCTAGGAGGATACGTATAATGAATTTAACTAATCTCAAGAAAAACAACTTATTCAAAGTGGGAGCAGCGGCAATTCTCTCTGTCGGCGTCCTCAGTGCATGCGGTGACGATGACCCGGTTATTGATGAAAATGATGATGTTGACGTTGAAGTAGATCAGCCAGCTGATGTTACACCAAATGATGATGCAGATATGGAGGAGCCTGAAGTAGATATGGAACCAGACGATGAAAACAAAGACTAATAAAAAACAGTAAATAATAGAAGCTCAAAACCCCTGAAATCAATTAAAGTATTTCAGAGGTTTTTTCTTCCTACTTATATTTAACTGAATATTTCGTTTGTTCAAAAGTTTTATTTACAAAAAGTTACATTATGTATAATCTCTAGACATTCATCACAACATGATATGTAGGAGTGCTATTGGTAAAATATGAAAGTCTTATACAAGGAGGAGAATAAAGTGACAGAACATAGACCGCATGAGGATACACAAAAAGGAATTAGTCGTAGAAATTTCATTAAAAATACCGGCTTAGTGGCGGGAGGTCTAGTTGGCGGATCATTATTCGGTGGTCTATTGACTAACCAGCTACAAAAACCAAATGCACCTATTAACTCAGAAAAAGAAGTCAGCCACTTATTAGAAGCACGTACATTCTTTAGTAATAGCGAAGATTTTCTTATCCTTTCTGCTGCTACTGAAAGGTTATTTCCTACCGACGATTTAGGACCAGGCGCTATTGAACTAGGTGTCCCCTACTTTATCGACCGACAGCTTGCTGGCGAATGGGGAATGAATGCAAAAGAATATATGAAAGGGCCGTTTTTGCAGACAGGTGTGGTAGACGCATATGAAAGCCAAGCAGATTCGACCCAAGACCAAGGTCCAAATGCCGAAACGCAAGTACCTACACCAGCCTTTAGATATCAGACACCTATGACAAGGGGAGATATTTTCATGGAAGGTGTACAAGCATTGGAACAAACCGCACAGGAGAAATTCAAAACGAACTTCCATAAGCTAGAGCCGAAACAGCAAGATGAGATTTTGCAGATGTTTGACGATGGTAAAGCGAAGATGAACGGTGTCGCTTCGACAACATTCTTTAATCTATTATTACAAACAACTATTGAAGGAGCTTATGCTGACCCCGTCTATGGTGGAAATCGCAATATGGAAGGCTGGAGGATGAAAGAATTCCCCGGTCCACGTATGAGCTATACCGCGGATATAGAAAAAGAAGACTTCATCGTAATGAAACCTGAAAGCTTACGAAATTATCAAGGTCATTAAAAACAGGAGGAACTCATATGGCAAAGAAATTAAAAAAGGTAGATGTAGTCGTAGTAGGAAGCGGCTGGGCAGGTGGAGTAGTTTCTGCAGAGCTGGCCAAGGCCGGATACCAGGTAGTAACACTTGAACGAGGTAAAAAACAAGATCGACAAGACTATATAGGAGTTAAAGACGAATTGCGTTATACAGATCGTTATGAAATGATGCAAAACTTATCTCCTGAAACGATTACTTCACGCGTGAAAATTGAAGATACCGCTCTCCCTGTCCGAACAAGAGCAGAAATGATGGCTGGTACCGATCTAGGTGGGGGTAGTGTTCACTGGGCAGGTGCTACATATCGCTGGAGAGCTATCGATTTTGAATTGCGTTCCAAAACTATTGAAAGGTATGGGAAAGAGAAAATTCCTGAAGGCATGACGATTCAAGACTGGGGTATTACATATGACGAAATGGAACCTTATTACGATAAGTGGGAGAAAACCGCTGGAATTTCAGGCGAGCCCGATCCACTTGGTGACAAGCGTTCAAGTGATTACCCTAACCCGCCTATGTTAGCATCACCGGCTGTAAAATTATTCAAAGAAACGACTGAGAGGATGGGTTATCACCCTTTCCAAGTCGCTGCCGGTAACTTATCACAAGCGTATACTAATCCAGATGGTGAAAAATTAAATGCATGTATGTTCTGCTCTTATTGTACGATGTACGGTTGTGATTTTACGGCTAAATCGGACCCATTGGCTACAGTTATTCCGACTGCACGCAAAACCGGAAACTGCGAAATCCGCACCAATTCTTTAGTACGTCGAGTTCTGCATAAAGACGGTAAGGCAACCGGTGTTATGTTTACTGATACACGTACAGGAATTGAATATGAGCAGCCAGCAGACGTTGTTGTATTAGGTGCATTTTCATTCACTAATAATCGTTTATTGATGCTTTCAGAAATCGGAACACAGTATGATCCAGCCACACGTAAAGGAACCATTGGTCGCAACTTTAACGGACAATTCAACATCACATTCCTTGGAGCTCGAGGCTTCTTTGAAAATAAAAAGTTTAATCTCTACATGGGGGCAGGTGCTCTGGGTGGTACGTTGAGTGACTTTGCTGGTGATAATTTTGATCACTCTAATGTAGACTTCATCAACGGTGGCGGTATCGAAATGCGTCAATACGGTGATGGGGCTATTTCTACAAACCACGTCCCAAGCGGCACACCAAAGTGGGGACCTGAGTTCAAGAAAAACTCAATCCATTATGCTAATCGTTCACTAGTCGCATGGTATACACCTGCTGTTATGTCATGGTGGCATAACTACGTAGATTTGGATCCAACATACAAAGATGAATACGGAGATCCCCTATTACGTATAACGAATCGTTACACAGACCACGATCGAAATATGGCGAAATTTGGAATTGAGAAATGTAGTGAAATCATGAAAGAAATGGGTGCCGATATCATTGACGAGGATGAAGTGCCTGAAGAGTTCGATCATATCTATTCAGGTGGACACTACGCAGGCGGAATTATTATGGGGGCGGATCCTGAAACATCTGCAGTGAATAACTACCTTCAAATGTGGGAGATGGACAACTTATTCGTAGTGGGTGGTTCCGCATTTCCTCAATTTGGTGGACATCATCCGACTTCAACCATTGGCGCATTGGCATATCGGGCAGCAGAAGGTGTAGAGAAGTATTTAAAAGAAGGTGGTCAGCTTGCAGAAGCCAAGCAAGAGACTTTAAACGCCTAACAAAACATCTGGTTCTATCGTCTATTTATGTACTTATTGAATTCAAATACTCAAAAATCCAGATTCGCAGGGCAACACTGCGAATCTGGATTTTTCTTTATCGTACATTAGAAGCCACAATTCCTAATCGATCACGTTCAATTGCACCCAACTTGTACATATGTTGACGGAAACAAAACATGACAAATGCGTGCATATTGGCTTGTGTAACGTAATAAACAAACCACGGAATGGAAGGGAGATAATCATGAATGGCAATGATTACTTCATTCGATCCCGGAATCTTTCGAAACTCCATTCTGCCACGTTCATTGGAATCAGGATCCATTAATAATCCACCCGTTATATAGTAAAGCGAGCGATCTTTTGTACTACGATCAGCAGAATAACTAAGTTCTAATAGTGTTCGATCGCCTAGAAAACCGATGCGACAGTTTAATTGGTCGTCTACTTCCGTCTTGACCCAAGGATTAAGGAAAGTAGAAAGCCACTTGACGTAATAACGTGCAGTCTCATCAGCTGTCCAGCTATGAGGCAACGCGATTCGTTGTACAGATCGTACATCCTGTTTAAGCGGCCCCATTGGTGATTTCTTTTTCGGTGTTTCTTTTTCTTTCGTTTCTGCTTCAAGCGCTTCTCTTGCCGCTTGAATAAATGGAATTTCACCGTCACTAATACCTTCCATATAATGCTTCGGATTCACGACCATTGGATGTTTCAAGCTTTCCACCAATGGATAGACAATTTCTTTCGGTGTTTGTGTCACGAGACGCAACCAAAGCCTTGATAGACTTAGCGAGAAGAATGGAACATCCAACATTCGTGAAGATTTCCCTGCTACTTCTGCAGTTTTCTCCATCATAACTTTATACGTCATAACCTCAGGACCACCTATATCGATAGATCGTTGCGCAGGTTCAAAGTCTAGTATTAATGAACTTAATGATTTCATCACATCATCGAGTGCGACGGGCTGTGTATCGGAACGTGTCCATTTAGGTAAAATCATTATCGGAAGCCGTCTAACTAGCTTCGACAAAATTGGGAATGAAGAACCTTTTGGGCCGACAATCAACCCTGCACGTAATGCGGTGACAGGAACAGTATACGATCGCAAAATACGTTCCACTTCCAAACGGCTTTTCAAATGCCTGGATAAATCTTTTTCATCTTCATCTGGAATAATCCCACCCAAATAGACGATCTGCTTAATTCCTTGTTTTTTCGCGGCCTGTGCAAAATTATCCGCCAATATAACATCCATATCTTCAAAAGTTCCTTGAGATAGTTTTGCTGATTTCAACATAGAATGAACGAGATAAACCGCAACATCAGCACCTGCCAAACTCTTCTCCGCATCTTTCATAGAAAACAGATCACAAGAACGCCACTCTACATCTTCCGTATTCTGCCTCTGATCGCCATTGCGTGACAGACCAATAACTTTAGCTTTCCCTTTAAGTTTCTTCAATAGATTATTGCCGATATAACCACTTGCGCCAGCTACAGCTACGACCAATTTCTTCTCACCCATACAATCTCACCCTCTCTTGTACGTATACATTGAAAGTACCCATTCTAAGAGTTTTATAAGCCTATATATTTAATTAATACAACTTTTAAGCAGTAGTCTTTGCTTTTTTCATTAAAAGTATTTATAATGATATGAACGAGGAAAACTATATTTGTTTTTTAAGTTTTGTTTGATATGTATAAAGATAGGGGTACGATAAATGAAAGCACGTATTATGAAAGCTTTCCTCGAAGAAATTCATGAGAAGAGTATGAAGTTCACAATGGATGATCTAGCGAAAAGACTGGGCATCAGTAAACGAACGTTATACGAAAATTTTTCTTCAAAAACGGAAATTTTAGATGCGATTATTGACTCGACGTTACGAGAGTTTGACGAAAAAACCGATATCATCATGAAAGACAATGAACTACAACTTGTAGATAAGATCAAGAAAGTCATAACAGTTATTCCAAAGTATAATGATTTTTATAACTGGCAAATCCTTGATCAGATGAGAAAAACACATCCCGTACAATGGGAACGCGTCCACTCTGCACTTCATGAATGGGATGAACTACGCGAATTGATTGAACAAGGTATTCATGAAGGTATTATTGCCGATCAAAATATAGAGTTACTAATGAAATTGATTATAGATGCAACGAACTCCACTCTTGATCGAAAATTTTTCTACGAAAATCGCATGACCGTAACCGAAGCACTGGATTCTATTGTGGATATCCTGTTGTTCGGATTTATTAAGAAAAGTGACGACTAAAAAAACTAATAAAACACTAAAAGTTTTTCTGTTTTACAAAATATGAAAGCGAGATGGAATTATGAGCCTCCACGCATGTGAGGTAACGAATGAAAATTGGCAGGATGTTGCCTATTTATCTGTACACGAAAACCAAAAGAACTTTATTGAAAGCAATTCATTTTCACTAGCACAATCTCAATTTGAACCTGAATGGAAGTCTATTGGGTTATACGATGGAGAGGAACTAGTCGGCTATGCAATGCATGGACGTGAAGCAGATGGCAATGTATGGCTGGATCGCTTTATGATAGATCAGCATCATCAAGGGAAAGGCTATGCTAGCAGATTTCTTAAACTTCTACTAACCAGAATGGAAGAAAAGTATCAATGCAATAAGATCTACTTAAGTATTTATCCAAGTAATAAAGCCGCACAGCGTTTATACGAAAAGTTCGGTTTTAAGTTAAATGGAAAAATTGATGATGTAGGTGAATTCCCTTGCCTCATCATGGAACTTGATCTTCAAAGGAGTCCTTTGCAATGAATTCTTCTTCACCCAAATTCAATCAATTAGATACTGAGCCAGTAGGACGTATCTTTTTACGTTACTTGATACCTTCAACTGTCGGTATGTTACTAATGGCAATCAATATTGTGGCAGACGGCATCATGGTCGGTAATCGATTGGGTGCAGAAGCATTAGCGGGAGTCGGAATTTCGGCTCCCGTTTATACTATCTTTTTTGCTATTTCTTTATGGATTGGTATCGGTGCTGCTACAAAATATTCGATGGCTATGGGCGCTAAGGATACGCAAAAAGCCCGGTCGATCTTTACGCACGCTATTATTTCCATATTCTTATTTACTATTGTATTAGGTTTGACTGCCTTTATCTTTAGGGATCCACTAGCATACGCGCTTGGGGCCAATGCGACCACATTCCCTTATGTATCGCAATACTTATTTGTTATTTTATTATTTGGTTTTATCTTCACTGTAGAAAACACTTTTAGTATTTTCGTGCGAAATGATGGAGCACCGAACCTCTCAATGGCTGGTTTGATTGTGACGTCTGTCGTCAATATTATTTTGAACTACGTGTTCTTATTCATTTTAGACTACGGAGTCGCTGGTGCTGCATCAGCGACAATTATTGCTTCGTTTTTGGGTATGCTCGTACTAGTAACACACTTCTTTAGGCAGACCAATAACTTGAAACTGATTCGCTTGAAATTCAATAAAAAACTATTTCTAGCGATTCTATTCATTGGATTCCCAAGTTTCTTATCCGAATTGGGTATATCCTTCTTTACCATCACACATAATATTGCGTTCGAACGAATGGCTGGTACGGAAGGTGTTGCAGCGTTCTCTATTTTGAATTATGTGCACAGCGTCATGCTGATGCTATTCCTAGGAATGGGTGGTGCAATACAACCACTGATTAGTTATTATAGAGGTTCTGGCAACCGAGAAAGAATGAAGGAAACCGTTAAAAAGGCCACCCTCACTGTCGTCATTGCAGGTGCTGTATTTTTCCTCGTGGGACAGTTCGCAGCAGACCCTATTGTATCGATTTTCGGAGACTTCCCACAAGCCGTCAGAGATTTGGCCACTACCGGAATTAATTTATTCTTCATTGCCTATTTATTCACAGGTACGAACTTCGTGATGATGACGTATTATCAGTCAGTCGGTAATGTTCGGATGGCGACTTGGATCACCGCTTCTCGCGAAATTATTATTATGTTGATTTTCTTGATGATTTTACCACGCTTCTTTGGGCTAAATGGGATTTGGCTATCTATCCCTGCGTCTGAGTTTATCGTATTTGTTGGAGTATATTTATATCAACGAAACGCGACTCGTCATTCGCTGAGTGGGTAACGTGATTACAGACAAAAGTTATAGTGCAGATCCTAAATGGATACTGCGCTATTTTGTTCCTTTCATAAATAATAGTGATATACTGAAAGAGCAACTGAATATCGTGTTAGAGATAGGTGCGTTTATTTTTCTTAAACGCTTAAAAGGGAAATCGGTGAAAAACCGATGCTGTCCCGCAACTGTGAGTTGGAGTATAATTCGTTACCACTGTTTCACCGCAAGGGAAATGGGAAGGTGAATTATACGTTGAAGACGAGCCAGGAGACCTGCCTAGATCAGTACACACCAATAACCTACGCGGATAGGAGGTGTCAAGTGCGGCTTATGAACAATCATACACAAGCCGACGTACGAAAAAACGGGATCAGGACATTCATTAGGTGGCTTCGATACAGCTTCTATCGATCCACTATATATGAATATCCGACTGAACCGTTTAATTCGTCATGGCTTCCCACTTAACATCCTTCCAGGCATTTACTTGGACGGATGTTTTTTTGTCGACGAACCACTACAAAACACGATGAGGAGAATGAATTATGAATAACCAAACAATCGATGATTTTACAAACTTATTAAAGGATACGCTGATGTCGGACCGAGTGAGCACTCACTCTACTCCACTCCCCTTAGTACTCAATGATGTGAAAAGACAGATTTCCGAAGATACTTCAAAAGATCAAACAGAAAAAGAACAGCAGCTTTATAATTTAGATAAAGCATATAAAACAGTAGTAGAAGAATTGGTTGGTAGTAACTAATAATAAATACGCCTCTGACATTACTCTGTCAGAGGCGTTTACACTTTATAGAGAATCTTTTATCACACGTTTATAATTTATAACGGATAGTAATCCGAATATCGAGTATAATGCCGTGTAAATTAACATCACAATAATCATTGGTGTTAGCATTTCAGTACCGAATAAAAACCATCCCGATTTTACTGCGAAGTAGCTATGGAGCAATCCGACAACTAATGGAATACCAAAGTTAAATAATTGCTTTTTCTGGATCCCCTTCAACAAATCAGATTGTGTAAAGCCCAATTTACGAAGAATCGTGTAGTTTGATTTCTCGTCTTCACTTTCGTCCATTTGTTTGAAATAGAGAATGCAGCCGGATGTGATGAGAAATGCAAGACCAAGGAATCCTACGATGAACATCGTAATACCAACACTTTGTTTTAGGTTTATTCTTCCTTCATATTTTGATTCATGTCCCGCCCATATATTTATTTCCAACTTATTGAAAATGTCATTCGCTCTTTCAAGTTCATCTTTCTGAACAATATTTACTCCATGGTACACAGTGAATTCTGACGTAAAGGAAAGGTCTTGATCGTCTTGCATTTGCTTGTATACTAGGTCATCAACTACGGCAACAGGAAAATTATATGTTATACGAGTTGGTAGAACAACTAAATCTTTTGTGCCTGTAAAAGTCAGATCATATGAATGTTCTCTACCTTGAAAAATAGCTTGTTGATCAGTTTGGAACTGCATGAACTTCTCCATCAATGGATCTGAATTAATAAACATCACTTCATCTTCTTCTACATCTACTTCCAATGCTGTTTGTTCGCTAATTACGATCATTCGCGTATTGGCATAACTCTGATCTCCAGTAACCTCTCCTGGCATTGTCATGACTTTTGATAAATCAACAGGTGATGTTATTAAATCCGTAGCCGTCTCCGTATAGTCAATGTTCTTCTCTTCCAGCGCTTGTGTGAATTCCATAGCACGCTCACTATTTGGAATAGTAAAATCTGCGGGAATAGTCCTCTCCACTGTTTTCTCTACTGAGTAATATGATATATAACTAAGTGATAACAACGCAATGGATAGCGCGGACAATGTGGTAATAATCATTAATAGTAACGAATTGGATTTCATTCGGAACATGATGGAAGAAAGGGACAGTACATCGTTAACGTTTAGATACCCACCTTTTCGTTTACGGATTAGATTGAAGATGAAGCTGACAGAACCTTTATAAAATAAGTACGTACCTATAATAACGGATGCCAGGATGACGACCATTGTAGTGAACAAATAATTGCTAAGGATTACACCCTTAAATAACTGAGTTGACAAATAATAGCCACATGCAATAAGCAAAATTCCTACTACACCAATTACTACTTGAAACATCGTCATTTTTTGTACACGTTGCTGTGTAACAGTTGTCACACTAAACAGCGACAAGATGCTTTGTCGTTTGATAAATACTGCGTTCATGATCAAAATCAAAATATAGATCAACGCAAATACTACTAACGTTTGCAGTAACGCTTCAGAAGAGAATCGTAGTGTTGCTACATCTTTTACACCTGTCACCTTGAAAAGAATAATCATCAATAGTCGAGACATTGAAAAGCCCGCGAATACCCCCACAACTAAAGAGCCAATGTACAACACGAAATTCTCGACACTCAATATGCGGAAAACTGTCCCTTTCGTCATACCGATCAATTGAAACAAGCCAATTTCCTTACTGCGGCGTTTGATGAATAAATTATTAGCATAAAGCAGGAAAACAGATACAATAGCAAGTAGTAAAATGGAACCTGACTTGATAGCCGCAGCACCTCTTATTCCACTCGTTGCATCGTCCAATGCAGGATCAAATTGCAGTGTAACGAATGAAAAGTACAAACCAACACTAAAGACTAAAGCAAAGATATACACATAATAATGCTTGAGGTTTTTCTTAATATTGCGGAAGATTAGTTGATTAAGCGTCATGTTGCACACCACCCAATACACCTTGCGTTTTTATAATGTCATTGAAAAACTCGGTCCGTGTTTGGTCTCCTTTATAGAGTTGCGTGTAGATTTGTCCGTCTTTAATGAACACGACACGCTCACTGAAACTTGCCGCCAATGGGTCATGAGTGACCATCACAATAGAGGCATTTCGCTTCGTGTTGAGCTCACTTAATTTATTCAAAAGATCAGATGCTGCTTTTGAATCGAGTGCGCCCGTTGGTTCATCCGCAAAGATGATACTTGGATCATGAATAAACGCTCGCGCAGCAGACGTCCTTTGCTTTTGACCACCTGAGATTTCATTGGGATATTTGTCTGCAATGTCTGCAATGCCTAAGTCTTCCGCCACTGCATAAAACTTTTCATTGGCTCTTTTTTTCGCTACTTTTTGTACCGATAACGGAAGTAAAATATTTTCTTTCACAGTTAACGTATCGAGTAAGTTATAGTCCTGAAAGATGAAGCCTAAGTGACGTTTACGGAATTCCGCCATTTGTTTCTCTTTCATTTGATTAATATTCTGCCCTTCTATGCTAATCGTTCCCTGACTTACCCGATCAATAGAAGAGAGAACGTTAAGCAGAGTCGTTTTACCGGATCCAGATGCACCCATAATACTGACGAATTCACCTTTATTTACTTCTAAATCAAGCGCACTGAGTACTTCTTGTTTATTAAACTTATTGCCATATGATTTATATATTTTCGTTGCTTGTAAAATTACCATTCCATCACTCCTTGTTAGTACTATCTTAATCAATCCATAGATTTTTCTCCTGTCTTTAGTATGACAATCTGAAAAAGCATGTGACAAACTCGTCACATGCTGTAAGCTCAAATCAAATTAGTTTTAACTATATGTAACGGAATTCATAATTTACACGCTATTGACTAGTAGTATTATGCATCGCTCCACTATATAAGTAGGCTTGAAGCGTTCGTTAATTCGAGCTTCAAGCCTACTTATCTCATACTAGCAATGCGAATCATCTCGTTCTCCTTCGCAAAGATTAAATTGAACCTCGTACCTTCTCCATCTGTGGACACTACTTGGATATCAATCAGCAGTGCATCCGCCACTTGTTTCGCTAAGTACAGTCCCATTCCTGTAGCTGCATGGTCTTGGTGGTCGACAGTTCCGGTGAAGCCTTTGTCGAATATGCGGGATATGTCTTTCGGATCGATTCCACGACCAACGTCTTCTATTGATAGCGAAGTGATTTCATTCTGCCTCGTACTTCGAATACATATATCTGACGCTTCACTGTATTTCACCGCATTCGTCAACAGTTGTCGAATGATAAAGCCGCACCATTTCGCGTCGGTCAGTACTTCTTCTGTCTCCAACGATATATCAAACCCTATCCCTTTTTGCATACACCATTGTCTTAATGATTTAATCTCTTGATATAACAGCTTCTCCATTTGCACTTTTTCGATATATAAATCATTTTGAATGAATGGAATACGCTTTTGATGAAGTTGTTGATCGAGTAGCAGATGGATACGAAGCCATTCATACATTAGCTGTGAACGAAGAACAGGATCTTCCGTACGTTCAATCATTAACTGCATTGTCGTAAGCGGTGTTTTCACCTCGTGTATCCAATTTAATATATCGTCTTTCTCTTGCTCAACACTCGTTTGTAATTCATTTAATTGAAGGTTGAACATCTGGTTTTGTTCAGCTATTCTTTCAGCTGTTACTACTTCGAAAGGGGTATTGGCTACTGGTATTTCACTATTATCAAACGTTGAATTTAGTATCTTTAGATCTTTGTAAAACCGTGTTTCTCTTACATAGCGCATTACTAAAAACAGTAAGAAAAAGAGGCTAGACAGAAACACAATGTAGATAGCAGAGCTAAATGACACACTTGTATCAAGATAGCCCATTCCTATAATCAACAACTGCAAAAGAACAAAAAACAGTATCCAGCTGACCCGCTCTTTTACAAACAATCGAATCATAGCGGTTCTTCCTTCGCCATATAACCTTGACCCACTTTTGTTTCAATTACATCCACCAAGCCAATTTCCGCAATTCTTTTTCGCAAACGATTCACGTTGACTGTGAGCGTATTGTCACTAACAAACCGTTCATCATCCCAAAGACTCGTAATAATTTCTTCTCTCGATACAATTTCATTCTTCCTGTCTATCAATATTTTCAAAATATATATTTCATTTTTCGTCAACTCAATTGTACCGTTTTCATTAGTCAGTGTACCTTTTACAAAATCAACAGTTGCGTCACACCACGTTTTGACTTCAAAGATCTGCTCGGTATTGTAGTTATAAACACGTCGTAAAATAGCTTGAACCTTTGCGATCAGCACTTCAAAATGGAAAGGCTTTTGCACAAAATCATCTGCCCCTAGTTGCATAGACATGACGATATCAGTTGGATGGTCTCGTGAAGACAGAAAAATGATAGGTATATTCGAATGCGTGCGAATCATCCGACACCAATGGAATCCGTCAAATTTAGGTAACTGAATATCGATAATGACTAGATCTGGTTTGATTTCTGTAAACTCATGCAACACATTTGAAAAATCCTGGACTCCAGCCACTGTGTAAGACCACTGTGTTAGACGTTCTTTTATTTCTTCAAATAATGTCTGATCATCTTCTATCAGCATAATCGTAAACATAGGACTCACCATACTTCCCTTAATTACTTTTAGTTTATCCTATCTGAAGGTAGAATCAAAACAACGCGCAAGTGAAAGTTGATTTCACTTGCGCGTTTATATTTGTTTGGGCTATACGTTATTTCAAATAAAACAGCCCACCATTCACAATATCCACCGTCATTCGCGGTTTAAAACGTTCTTCCATCGCACGTTTCTCGTTCTCATAACTCTCAGGTTTTTGTTCCTGTTCCTCATAAAAATAATCCAAGACAGCTAGATCCTTTTTCCATCGTTTTTCCGCTTCATCTATCCACGTTAGGTCTTCATTTTCAATTACTTGCGTGATTACAGCGTCCAACCGATCAAGTGCCCGAACAGGTGTGATGATATACGGTAAATGAAATACGTTTTCAGATTGTCGCTCGGTCATGTCCCGCAAACTAATAGCTTCCTGAAAATCTTTTACTACGGCACCCGTCATCAAATTAATGCCTAATGAATACAGCATTTCCTTTGTTTGATGACTGATGAATGATACTTTATAATTCACACCAACCCACGGGGTCAAAACCATCTGCTTGTTAACTTCAACTAACCGTTCATACATTTTTACGAACTGTCCCATTTCTTTGGTCACTCTAAAAAGTTGATGGAAGCGTGGAGAACCAAGATGAATGACCTCCCCCTTCATTCCATGTTGCACCTGCTCCATGTCCGTGATTAGCGTAAGTTGTGCGGGATTCGGTGTTTCATTGACACTTTCTATATATTGCCAATAAAAAGGACGGTTCATGATCCTTTTATCCATATCAATTGTCAGTTGTACAGTTAAATAGTGCTCGTTTCCATGAAGCACTTCACAGTTATTCTCTTTGAAAAACCGGTGAAGATACGTATGGATTTCTGTCGAATGCATGGATCTACCTCCCTCACACAGACTGTTCTTTCATCACCAATATATCATCTAGTTCACCTACCACTTGTTCAAATGTATCAATCTTACCCTGCAATACATTCATCACGTGATCATCTATCGTGTCTTTTACAGCGAGATTGTAAATCTGTACATCATGTTCCTGTCCTAATCGGTGAACCCGACCAATTCGTTGCTCCAACTTCATTGGATTCCAAGGCAGATCATAATTGATGACGTGATGGCAAAACTGTAGGTTAATCCCTTCAGCGCCGGACTCAGTCGCAATTAGCACTTGCGCTTGCTGCTTGAACAGATGCTTAATCCATTCCCTACTACTCTTACTTAACTTTCCGTTGAAGATGACATTTGATATTCCATTCGCATATAGATAGTCGCTTAAATATAACTGTGTCATGCGATACTCTGTGAAAATAATTACTTTCTCTTTTGCTTGTATGATCAGTTCGGTTGCCTTTTTAGCTTTTGAATGAAGGGGCAAACTCTCCAATTGTCCAAGAATTGTTTCCACGTGGGTTATTTCCTCTGGCTGCTTACATTCTTGACGTAATTTCATCAATGTACCCATTGTTGCATCTGGACTGCTACACATCTCTCTTTGCAATGTCATAGTAGAAAATGCGTTTGAGAATATTGGCGATATGTTTTTGAGATTGGATACCGCTGCATAGACTTGTTTTTCTTTGTCAGTAAATGTTATAGGTATCGCGTGCACCTTCCGAGTGGACCATTCTACGCCCGTATCTTGTCGTCTGTTACGCACCATGACTTGACTAACTAGTTCTCTTAAATATCCATCCCGTTCTTCATCCCGATTTTTAGTGGAAAATACTGCAGAAAACTCATCATAGTTTCCTAAATGTCCCTGTTTAAGTAAAGTGACCAAATAAAACAATTCAAAAATATCATTTTGAATAGGTGTAGCTGTTAATAATAAGCAAAATTTCTTCTTCAAACTTTTCACAAACTCATAACTAATGGTTTTATGATTTTTTAATTTATGTGCTTCATCTACAATAATTAAATCATAGTCTTGTGCAAAAATCTTTTCCTTATGTGGACTCCGCTTGGCAGTATCCATACTCATCACTACTACGTCTACATAATCAAGCTCGTAATTCTTTTTGTATAACAGAGCAGGGATGTGAAACTTTGTATACAGTTCCTCTATCCATTGATTTACGAGAGAAGCAGGAACTAAAATAAGTACTTTTTTCACTAGTCCTCGCAGCATATATTCCTTAATAATCAGGCCCGCTTCAATTGTTTTTCCAAGCCCTACTTCATCTGCTAAAATTGCTTTACCATTCATCTGTTCAATCACTCGTTCAGCAGCTTGTAATTGATGGGGCAAAGGTTTGATGTTGGGTAAATACGCAAGTGATTGTAATCCAGTAAAATTAGTAATTAAGTTATTTTTCGTGATGGCGTAGCTCATGTTATAAAGCGCAGAACTGTCCCACGGTTCATGGTTTTCAAGTCGCTTGATAAATCCTTCTTTCCAAGAAGACGATCTTTCAATTAGCATTCCAATCACCTCAACTAGCTTGTATGTTTTGATTAGAATACCCAAAAAAGAAGATATTATGATAAAACATAAAAAACCTTCCGCATACAGGAAGGTTTAAATGATTCTTCGATTAGATTTCAAAAGCGACAAAGCTACCCTCGTCGTCAAAATCGGTTACATGTATTACACGATCAGAAAATGATTCTGCAATGGTAGTATCTTTCCCTAGCACTAGAGTAAGTACATTGAATTCCTTTTGCTTTTTCTTCTCATTAAATTGATTTAGGAACGATTCACTAATTTCATCTTCTCCATCACTGACAAAAATAACATCGGCGTTTTTGAATGTACTTTCTTCTATTACTTCTAATGCTCCTTGTAGCGATAACGAAAAGTCTGTCCCACCGCCCAAGTAAGTTCGTGCTAACCTTGCAAGTTCATTAGATGTAATTTTGCCTTTCACATAAATATCCTTCTGGATCACTGTGGAAAATAATAAAACGCATAAGTCACGACGTTGTTTTTTGGCTATCGATAGAAGTGCCAGAATAAATCCTTTTGACTGATTATCGAGCAATTTCATACTTCCCGACTGATCGAGACAAAAAACGATTGGTCCCTTTCCAAGGTTTTCTCTTTTCTTCTGTTCAAACTGCATAGTTTCGCCTTCAGCAAAACGACGAAGAAAGTCTTTTTTTGTTTTTTTATTTGAATAAAGTCCTAACTCCATAGGCAAGAGCCGTTCCAGTTCACTTCCCATAGTCACTCCACGTCTTTCCATCGCTTCTATATAATTCGTTTTCTGTTTCTCTCGCGCTACTTCTTGAAAACGCCCTGCCCATTCCGCAATTTCTTGCATCTTGGGATCCATCGCGACTTGATCAGCTATCGCTAATTGTTCACGCAACGGCACTTTCTTTAATTCTGCATCTCCTTTACCTGCGGTGCTGCCACCCATGAGGGAAATCAAACTGTCCTTTACTTTGATCGTTTCATCAACCGCTTCGTCTATCGCTTGTAAAAACCGCTCGCCATTCGTTTCTAGTGTTAATTCGAGCTTATCATTTAATTTATCCGTAGCATCGGCAAGTTCTTGGATAGGGCCGTCTTCTATTTCACCCTGTTCCTCATCTGCTTGCTCAAACGGCACATCATCTTGTAGAGATTCTACGGCTTCCATTTGTTTCAGCAAGTCTTCATCGAGAGCTTTTGCCTCAGCAAGCCAAAAGTTGATCTTCTCACCAAATTTCACTGTACAGACCGTGGCTACCAAATCATCCAGTTTTGTGAAGCTTCTATATTCTTCAAAATGCTCGTCACTCATTATTTTTTCTAAAATCGTCCGATTCGGTTTCAGCGCAGGGTTTATTCCCTCTTTTAAGATCCTAGGTTTCATTTTATATAGCGCCGCCCAAATATCCCCGAGCAATGATTCCGTAGTGGGTAATTGACCTTCTTCTCTAACCTTTTGCAAACCTTCTGACATCTCGAACAGCTCTTTAAAGCGCCTCTTATCGTATGCATCAGTATTCAATACGGAGCGCTGATCTCTAACTATTTTGCTGCGTTTCATAGAAATCACTCCTTTTACATTCTAAAAAAGACTCCAGTCTGGTCGCCATTTCCATCTTTTTTTTCATTCGTTTCACCATAGTAAGCAGTATCTAAACGACTGCTTTCCACTTCATTTTTTAATGAAACGAGCTGATTTTGTAAGTGATCAATTTCTGTCACTCGGCTTTCATTTTCCTCTTTCAACTTATTTACTTCTGTTGATAAAGCTGAAATTTTCTGGACTGCCTCCATACCTGCTTCCGTCGACTGATCACGTACTGCGGAATCATAGATTTCATTCGCTTCATTTTCAATCGCCGAAAGTCTTTGTGCTAATCCATCTTGTGAATGTCGGCGAACGATGGTGCACACTGCTTCTTTCTGATCAAGTGTTTCCCACAATGCATTCTCAAGTATGGCAATATCCTCTATTTGTACTGACTCCCTTTGATTGATTAGCGCCCTAGCTTGCAAGATACTTAAAGATTGTTTGAATCGACGGTCGGACGGCTGAATTCCTTCATCCTGTAGTTCTCTACGAATAGTAGACAACGTTTCATATACTTCATCAGGAATTTTCACTTTATCCGCCATGTTTTGAAGTTGTATTAATTCATCCAAATGCATTTTGGGAGTTTCAACTTCTTCTCCCTCGTCTTTCATCATCGATACAAAATTCGATTCGTCGGCAATGAAGTCTATTTCAAAACGCAATAAAAATCGGTCAAATAAGGCTTCAAGTCCTTCCCCCTCTTCGGGATATTCGTTGGATGCGCCAATAACTGATATTAACGGTACTTCAATGGGATGACCGTCATTATAGAATAATCGTTCATTAATTAATGTCAATAAACTGTTAAGTATTGCAGAGTTTGCTTTGAAAATTTCGTCCAAAAATACAAGATGCGCTTCCGGCATTTTAGAAGTAGTATTTCGCTTGTACACTCCTTCTTCTAAATCTTTTAATGAAAGAGGACCAAACACTTCTTCCGGTGTACTAAATCTTGTCAGTAGCCATTGAAAGTAAGAAGTGCCTTCAACGATTTTTGTTAATTCTACCGCCAGTGCAGATTTCGCAGTTCCTGCCGGTCCAATCATTAACATATGTTGTCTAGACAGAATAGCTACTAAAATCCCCTCTACTTCATTTTCTCTTTCGAAAAACTTTTTATTCAACGCGCTTTTGATTTCATGTAACTTCTGTAAATTAATATCCATATAGGCAACTCCTCAATTTATAGTAATGATCTACTGTTGGCTTTATACAGTGTGACTGAAATAGCATGTTTTTAACCTTTAAAGGATTAATTCTTTCATGTTGTATCGGAGTTAGTATGATTACACTTTTGTCTAACCTTAGACTTAAGGTTTAAGTTCAATACGTACTACGTTCATCCAAGACACTCTACTCTATTACTACCCCCTTTGCGCTATATAAACTCTTCTATACTATATATTTTTGTAATACTTTATTGATAGTAAGTCATAAGTTTTCACTAATAGGTTGTACAATGATTATACAATTATGTATTTTGCAATTTTTTTAATGAAAATTGATATGCTATGATGAATGTATAATTTAGGGAGGTGAGTGTTAGATGTCGATCGAAAAGAAGAATACAAAGGTCGTCCTAGTGGATTATGAAGAAAAAATGTCACTTACGCACGCTGCAGAATTCCTTGAAACACTCGCAAAGAAATTGAGAGAAGATGGCACATTTACATTGACTCACGATGGAGTACATCATGGAGTTACACCCGCTTCTGAGGTAGAGCTCGAAATAAAGTTAGAAAAAGAACAGAATAAGTATTCATTCGAAGTAGAACTTGAGTGGCGTGATGGGAATAAAAGTAATGATTCCAATATTTCCATTAGTTAAAAGGATGAGACGGAAAAAGGCTATCCATCATATATAAACGATGGATAGCCTTTTGTATTTTACTTGCTATTTAATGTGTAGTTAACAAATAATTATTTACTTTTATGTCAGCTACCTATCGTAATCGCATTGCCTTTATTTTGTAGAGTAGACAAAATACTTAATGCGGCAAGATAGCTTGTTTTGGGGTTATTTGGCATTGGTTCATTTTCAATCGTCAAATTCATTTTGCCGAAATCACCCTTCGCTTCAATACTATGTGTATTACGTCGAATTTTCGGGTCCGCAATGACACGGACTGTCGTATGTTGCGCACCAAGTCCGGCAATTGAAAGTAACAACGCCACATTAACATTTTTGGGAAACTTATCAATGGCATCCAGTGCGACACCATCAAAAATACATTCTTCTACACTTTGAACTTCAAGCCCCAATGATTCGTAGGTTTTTCTAGTTGTAATATGGACTTCTTTCAAGCCACCCATTGAATTTGCTGACTGAAGAAGATCCAGACCGCCTATCGCACCTGAAGGCAAATAGATGTGTTGCTCATATGATTTTGCAACTTCTTTCATTTCATTTAAAAAATCTATATTTTTAAACGCGCCAATACTGCTGAGAATCAAATCTTTCTTGTTCTTCAATACTTCTTCCATGTGCTCTATCGCTACACCGATCGTTGCTGCTTCCACAATCACGTCGACCGGAGATTCAATGAACTGTTGGAAATCCGTATAGAATTTCGCTCCATACTGTGACTCTAGCCTTGGCCCCACTTCCTGGTTTCGTCCAAATAAGGAGACGACCTCCCCATCCACTTTTTTGTTTTCATTTATACTTTCCAATAAATACTGCGTGATATTTCCAGTTCCTATTACACCAATTTTCATTTCATAACACCTCTTCCTCTAGTATATACACTTCCACAAGAAATAGATGAGTTTCTATTTAGATACCCTGTCTATACATAATCAACACCCACATCGAATAAGATGATGTTGATGGAAGACAATAGATAGTAGGGGGAATGTACAAAATGGCTGGGTATACGGACAATTATGAACGCGATACGTATGGTATTATCGACTTTTGGGTGCGTAACAACTTTGAGCATGGGGAATTTTTCGATCGAGAAATCAGCCATCATGAGCTAGAATTAGCACGCGCCAATCAGGAAATGGTCGATCGTATGGGGAAAATTTTCAAGAAAACTGAATCTAAAACAGGTGATATTGGATTAATCATCGATGAAGCGAAGAGTTCGACGAAAGAGTTTTCTGATTTGCTAATTCATACAATGGACCGTGCACTTCATTGTGATGTAATCATTTCTACCCCGACTTCCCTTCTTGATCATATGATACGAGAAGCCGAAGAAGCAGAGCGAGTGTTCAAATTGATCGAAACGAATTCCTACATTACTCCAGCTGATGCGACGTTGCATGAAAGCAATTTCTGGCTTCGCCAAATGCTCGATCACTTAATCTTCATTAGTCACTACGTGGATGCCTCTAACTATGAATTGCATGATCAAGTGCGTGCCATGACAAGAAAGTTTGAAAATCTTTTGTTGCAGGCGCAAGCTCTGAAGACCATTATCCGTAGACCACGCAATGAAGTTTCACCTGTATTGAATACGTTCAATCAAATGGTAATCAAAGAAGCCAAAGCGCTAGAAGCCTTTAAGCTAGAATTGAGCGAACTGATCAAAGCTTGTGCTGCAGTTACGACTGCTCCACCTGATTTACTTGAACACATTGCGAGAGAAGCGCATCATCTGTGGAAAAACCTTGAAGATCAAGTGGTTAACTAAATTACACGAAAGCATGACAAGATCTATTTCCTTGTTATGTTTTTTGTGTTTATTACGTGAAATTATACAAGAGCAAAACTATTCTTCTCCGAGCTTCGTTATAGTAATAGAGAGGCGGTGGTGGGAATGGATTCCGTGGAACTGGAACAGGTCATGGATCAATACGGGGAACATTTATTGAAAATGGCCTACTTCTATTTACGTGACCATGAACTGGCGAAGGATATCGTCCAGGAGGTGTTCATTTCATTTTACGAGAAATCGAACTATCAAGAACGAGGAAAGTTACGCGCTTATTTAACGAAACTAACAGTGAACCGCTGTAAAGATCATTTGCGAAGCTGGTCTTTCCGACATTTGAAATTTAATAAAGAATGGGCAGAAACTATACATACTGAACATGATCGATTGATTCTGCAGGAAGAAAAGTCTGCGATTGCTTCTGCTATATTGACATTACCTATAAAGTATCGAGAAATTATACTGTTTTATTATTACGAAGAACTAACTATGCGAGAGGTTGCTGCGTTTCTTGATCTATCGGAAAACACCGTAAAAACGAGAATGACCAAAGCACGTATTTTGTTAAAAGATAAACTGTCAGCTGATTATTGGGAGGTGCTTTCCATTGAATAAGGTGAAAAAAAGTTTAGATGCTGCGGCGGGAGACGTTTTCAATGATAAGGAAGAATTAAAGCAACGAGTCCTTTACGGTAGACGTAAACGTAAAAGAAGAAATCCATTTCCACTAGTTGCTTCAGCTATTGTTTTAGCTGCTATAGTATTTATCACGTTCAATGTCTTACAAAACGGTTCTACTAGCACAAATGGTAGCACATATAAAATAGACGAGACATTATATGATCTCATGCTACAGAATGAAAAGAATGACCAAGGGGATTCAGATGATTTACGCTACCGTATATTCCAGGACATACTTGAAATCGACTCCATTATTGATTATGCCCTTTCTTTAGGCTATGAGGAAGACATGGAGAAAATTGATACACTTATCGCCGAACAACAAAAAACATTTTTTGATGACTTTACCGAAGAACAAGCAAAGAATATGAAAAAAACTCAAGTAGACACATTCGGATATAGCTATGATCAATATTTCAAAGTTATTTTGACATACACTCAACGTCATACACTCGTCATGGACTGGCTCGAACGTAATAAAGCAGAAGACAAAACAACCCAACGACAAATACTAGACGCTTTCCAAAAAGAGCATCAACAAGTCATCACAGCGTTCATGGAGAAGAAATCTATTCCAGATTTAACGGAAAAGTTTCGAACTCAGAAGTTAGATGGCGTGGTAGCATCTGCAGATCAAGGACAAGTATTGCTTGTGTCAGGGCTTGAACCAAAAGATTATGAGGGTCTATCTACGGATGAAATAATAGAGGCAGCTTATGAATCGGCCTGGTTCGACTCCAGCGAATCCTTTGATGGTATTCAACCTGATATGCATATTGAAATTACTTTTGATCCACTTTCATACGCAATCACTAAGCAAGAGCGTCCGACAAGATTCCATGACATAATCAAATGGAATGAATATAAAAAGTAAAAGAAACGGTAGACCCATTTTAAAGGGCTACCGCTTCTTCACGTAACGCATTACTTCACTAGATATATATATTAAAAATCAATGTGCTTAAAAACGATCTATATTTATCTGAGTAAAGTAAGTGATTTTTATTTTACCACCGTCACAGGACAATCAACATGTTTCATTACTTTATGACTGACACTACCAAGTACCATTTCCTGAATAGTATTCAATCCACGACTGCCGATTACTAGTTTATCAATTTTCTTTTCATTGACATACATAATGATTTCCTGACTCGGATTGCCTTTTAGCATGATTACTTTAGCATCGACCGCGGCTTCCTTAGCCATCGCTAAAATCGGATGCAATTTTTGCTCACGTTTTAATGATAGACTTTCAGGGCTTTGCGATAATAATCGTTCATCTTTTGCTTTGTTATAATCCTGTACATAAATAATTTCTAAAGTAACTTTAGGTAAATACTCCGCCAACATTATTGCGTGTTTTGCAGCACGCATTGCATTTTCAGAACCATCAATTGCTACAGCTATCTTCATACTATTCACTCCTTCACAATAATTTTTCATACAGTTGTTGGCTCGAGGAATTTAACCCTCGCATCGTGACGTTGATCCCCCTGCTCTCTAATTTGCCCACAACTTTAAAAATCGCACCTACTGCAGATTCATCCCATAGCTGACTATTTTCAAAATCGATCGTGATCCTCTTTTCATTTACATGATCAAAAGCTTGAATAAATTTCGTTGTGGAAGCAAAGAACAGCGGTCCTTGGATTTTATAGACTCCATCGTGAGTAGTTACAGTTACACGAGAAATTTTCGCTACAAAGAATAATGCACTTAGAATAACTCCAATAACCACGCCGATTGCCAAGTTATGCGTATATAAAATAATCGCCACTGTAACAAGCATCACTACAGACTCTGAACGTGGTGCAGACCGCAAGAACTTAAATGAGCCCCAATTAAATGTTGTCGCAGCTACCATAACCATGACCCCAGCGAGAACTGGCATCGGAATTTTAACGACTACATCTCCCAGTACAATAATCAAGAACATCAAGAATACTCCTGCGGTCAGCGTGGACAAACGCCCTCTGCCTCCCGACTTCATATTGATCACCGATTGGCCAATCAATGCACAACCTGCCATACCCCCGAAGAACCCAGTGATGAAGTTGGCAATACCCTGTCCGCGCGCTTCACGGTTTTTATTACTTGGAGTATCCGTTATATCATCAAGAACTTGAGATGTAAGTAAGGACTCAAGCAATCCTACAATAGATAATGCTACTGAATACGGTAAAATAATCTTCAATGTTTCAAAGTTTAATGGAATGTCAGGGAAAAAGAATGTCGGCAATGAGCTCGGCATCGTCCCTAAATCACCGATTGACTGCAACTTCACACCACTAAATAATGCAATTGCGGTCATTACGACAATGGCGATCAGTGGAGCGGGTATAGCTGTGAAAAAACGTGGTACCGCATATACCAATATTAGTGTCACAATAGCGAATACATATGTCATCGTACCAGCACCTACTAAGTACGGTAATTGCGTAATGAAGATCATTATTCCAAGCGCATTGACGAATCCAAGCATGACAGAATTCGGAATGAAGCGCATTAGATTCGCGACTCCTAATGAGCCTAGAATTAATTGTATTATACCTGTTAAAATCGTTGCTGCCAGTACGTATTCAAGACCATGATTGGCCATTAAACTGACGAGTACTAGAGCCATTGCACCTGTTGCGGCAGATATCAGACCTGGACGACCGCCCACAAACGCAGTTATAACCGCAATAGTAAATGATGCATATAACGCTACACGCGGATCGACGCCCACGATAAACGCAAAAGCCAATGCTTCCGGAATGAGCGCTAATCCTACGACAATCCCTGCCAATATATCCGCTCGCACATTCCCGAACCATTGTTGTTGTAAAGTTTGCATATTGTTCCCCTCTCATGATGTCAGCCATTTTCCATGTTAGAATGTAAACAGCATAACATTTGCAGTCCCATAAGTGAATGGTTTTGGGAGGAAAGGAATGAAAAGATGAAGTATGGATATATTCGGCCGACCGTATCTGATCAACAAGCAACTAGTCAGTTAACCAGTCTAATAACAGATGAAGTTTATATAGAGGCACATGGCTTAGCCAAAAAAAGAACAGAACTTGAACGCTTATTTATGCAAATACAAAATGGGGATGAATTGTACGTTCAAAACATTGAAGTATTAGCCGACTCGCTTCAACAGTTTCTTGATATTTTACGATTAGCAGAACGAGATCAGCTGATGATTTATTTTGTCGAAGATGAATTAACTAATCAATCGATGATGAATGCTACACTACTTCAAAATATTGAGTTTTTCACTAGTTTACAATCTATATTCTTAAGTCATTCTTCCACTTTCACCTTGCAAGCTGCCAAGCAGGAAGGTAAATCGATCGGTCGTCCACGAAAATCTGATGTGAATTTACAACTCGCTTTTGAGATGTATGATAGTAAAGATTTTTCGTTGTACGAGATCAAAGAAGCGACTGGGATCAGTAAATCAACGCTTTATCGTTACTTGGATGATCGCACCGCAACAACGTCGGATGATAAATAACATTTACATCCGACCACTTTTGTTATCATGACTGGCTCCCACCATTATCCATGTTTACTATACCCTTTTCTCCACCTAAACTATTCCGCTAATTATAATTTTTCTGCACCTACTCTCCTTTCTAAAACTTTCCTACGATAACATTTATATAAATAATAGTCTAAATAACTATTAGTAGACTACAAGCACAATAGCGGTTATAGTTAAAAGTATCTACAATCAATTAAATTATTAGGAGGCGTGATAGATTATGTTTACGTTTAAAAGCATTCGCGGAAAACTATTGACCGGTTTTTCCATAGTAGTAGTACTAATTATATTACTCGGCTTATTTATTTTCTCTACACTTCGTGCGAATAACGAAGCAACGAGAAATATTCTGGAGAAAGAATTGCCATTATTGATTGCAGATGAGCAGCTATCGCTTGATATGGCAAATCGGATTTCTAGTTCGAGAGGATTTATTCTGACAGGGGAAGCGAGTTATAAAGATTTATTTGATACATACACAGAAGATAGTGAAAAGCATCAAGCCACTATTAAAAAAATAGGAACTTCCGATGAAACAATGGATTTAATGCGAAGAACTGTTGAATGGCGTGAGTACGTCTTAGAGAATGTATTCGCTGAACATGCACGCGGTAACAAAGAGCTAGCAGAACGTAATCTATTGGCAGTTAATGATGACGCACGCGAATTAATGACATCGTATGAAGAAGCTGCACAAAATCGAGAAATGATTATTATTGATATTGAAAAGAATTTACTTTCTAGTGGAAACAACACATTGGTTTTAGTTACTACTATCGTTTTACTAGTCATTCTTTTAAGCATGGCGGTTGCTTTATTCACCGCAAACTCAATATCTAAACCGCTTCACACGGTAATGGAGCGCATGAGATTAATTGCAATGGGAGATTTAAGTAGTCCTCCTTTAGAGACGAAGTTACAGGATGAAATTGGACAACTAATCAAATCTACAAATGAAATGAGTAGCAACACACATAATCTGTTGGACGAAATTCACATCGTGGCTCAAACAGTTTCTTCTCAAAGTGAAGAATTGACACAGTCTGCAGGTGAAATTAAAGCAGGTACGGCACAAATCGCTACAACTATGGAAGATCTGGCATACGGCACAGAATCGCAAGCTACCAATGCAAGTAGCTTATCAACCTCAATGGAAAACTTTGTTGCAAGAATAATGGATGCCAATGAAAACGGTACGTATATTCACCAGTCATCAAATGAAGTACTTTCGATGACAAATACCGGAAGCGAAGCGATGAATACATCTTCTAAGCAGATGAAAGTTATCGATCAGATTGTTCATGATGCAGTTGTAAACGTAGAAGGATTGGACAAGCATACTCAGAATATTTCCCAACTCGTAGCTGTGATCCAAAGTATTGCAGCGCAAACTAACTTATTAGCATTGAATGCAGCAATCGAAGCTGCACGTGCTGGTGAACATGGTAAAGGGTTTGCAGTAGTAGCGGATGAAGTACGAACTCTTGCAGAACAGTCCTCTGAATCTGTTACGAACATCACTGAAATCGTCAATAAAATTCAAAGCGAATCCAGTTCAGTAACAAATTCTTTACGTGAAGGTTATAAAGAAGTAGAAGAAGGCACAAATCAAATTGAACGTACGGGCGAAACATTCCACAAGATTAGTGCTTCTGTAACTGAAATGGTCACACGTATCCAGACTATTTCTAATGACTTGCAAAATATTTCTGAAACAAGTCAGGAAATGAGCGGTTCGATCGAAGAGATTGCTGCCATTACTGAGGAATCTGCTGCGGGAGTTGAACAAACAGCAGCGTCTTCCCAACAAGCAAGCAGCGCTATGGAGGAAATAGCAAGTAATTCTAATGAATTGGCTCAATTGGCTGAAGAACTTAATAATCTTGTCCGCAAGTTTACCTTATAACAAGAAAAAGCGTCTGCTATTGTGCAGATGCTTTTTCTTCATGTATTTTATTTCAGATAGTTTGCTTTCCATGAGATGCATATTAATCAATTAAACCACGAAAAGTCTGTCTATTACTTTTACTTTTACTTTACTTCTATTTGTCCCATCATTCCATTGTCTTCATGTTCTAAAATATGACAATGGAACATATAGACACCTTTATGTTTGAATTGTATAGCGATTTTCACTTTTTCTCCCGGATGAACCGAAATAGTGTCTTTCCAACCTCTTTCGTTTTCGTTAGGTTCCACACCATCTCTTGAGAGTATTTTAAATTGTGTACCGTGAATATGGAATGGATGAATTATTCCACCCATCATATCTTTCTTATTGTAGATTTCCCACACCTCAGTGACACCTTGCTCTTGTGTGAAATCAATTCTTTGGGGATCGAACTTCTTTCCGTTGATTGTTACATGATCCATCATGCCAAACAGTTCAATATTTTTTGTGACCGGCATAGCTTTTTCTTCATCTGTCACAGAAAACTCATTCAACTGTTTCACTGCTTGTGTACTTGCTACTTCTTGATCTGATACTTCAAACGGTAGAAGGATAGATCCATCTTCATTCATTAATGATAAATCCTTTAGCGAATTCAGCTGTGAAAAGTCAATAATAATTTCTGCCCGTTCTGATGGTGTCAAGGTAACTTCGTTCAATGTGACGGGTTCATTCAAAATGCCGCCATCTGTCGCGATTTGAACAAACGATTCACCCGTATTTAGCTTGAATGTGAAGTTCCTCGCATTCGATCCGTTCAGCAAGCGAAGACGCACTTGTTCTTTCCCTACTTTTAATACGGGATTTACTGTGCCGTTAACTAATAATGTATCACCTATCGTCCCATCTTCATTCATCACTGCTTTATAATTTAATTGATGGTGATCATCGAAAATCCGGTCTTGGAAAACTAAAGGTATGTCATTCTCTCCATATTGTTTAGGAATTTCTAATTTGGCCGAATTAGGATCTTCAATATAAATCAGTCCTGCTAAGCCTTTATATACTTGTTCAGATGTCTTGCCCTCTGGGTGGGGATGAAACCATAAAGTAGCCGCCTCTTGTGTGACTTCAAATTCTATTGTCTCTTCTTCACCTGGACTGAGTGTTTTATGTGGTCCGCCATCTGCTTCGCCAGACACTTCTAAACCATGCCAATGAAATGTTGTTTCTTCATCTAATTCATTTATCGTATTTATTTTTACAGTTTCACCCTTTCTAAATTGTAGAACGGGTCCTAATAAATCTCCGTTATATCCAAAAGTTTCTGTAGTCACATTATCAAATATGTTCACGCTTCCCTTTTGCGCCTTAACAGTATATTCGGTGCCTACTGTCGTTTCACTAGTTAATAAGGGTGGGATGTTTATTTCATTCTCACCAGTCGAATCTTTTAATCTCACTACATTATTATGGCTCATATGTCCGTTACCCATTGTCGAACTATCCATCATAGAATGCTGTTCATTCGATTGCGCATCACTACTGCATCCACTGATCAATAATGCACACAATGAGAATATAACAACTTGCGTTTTTCTACTCATTTAAATATCCCCTTTATCTATTGTCATCAAGGGTAGTATAGCTGATACATGTGGAAAAACTATGCACATTTCATACATATGGTCGTGAAAATGAAACTTTCTCAATACAAAAAGGATACCCGGGTATATTACTATCCTGGTATCCCTCACTTTGTAATTAAAATCTAGATCTAGATGGTTTTTTCATCGGTGCTTTATTCATTAGGTAGGATATAAAGGTATCATCCTCAAGGTTCGGATTCGACGAGTTCAGTAGCAATGCTAAGTTTTTCGCATCATCAAGTGCCCTGTGTGCGTTCTGTACTTGAATCCGATGCGCTCTCAGTAATTGTTGAAGCTTACCATTCTCAAAGCCATAGTTTTTCCATTTAATTTGTCTAACAGAACAATACCAGTCCATGTCAAGAGTTTCCGGTAATAGTCTACTGACAAAGCCCCTGTCAAATGAAGCATTATGCGCCACAATGCCATCTGCCCGATCGAGTATCGATAGAATTCTGTCCATGTCGAGCGACTTCCCTCTTACCATCTGATCAGTGATGCCCGTTAGGTTTGTAATCATTGGCGTTATAGAGTAGAACGGCTCTTGAAACTCACAATATTCATCTGCTACCCGAACAATCCGGTTATTATCGTATTCGCCAAGCATAACACCGAGTTCAATTACATCGCTTGCCTCTGCTCTCATACCTGTAGTTTCTACGTCAATGAACGCTATATGTTTCGTCATGTAAAAACTCCTTTAAATCTATTTAAATTCGTATATGGCATGCAATTAGGATCAATTTGTATCCTATTAGTATAACAGGATTTCAACACACTGTAACGAAATTAACCTACTTCGGGATTCGCACTTCATCCAACTTTTGAAGTGGTTGCCAGACAAATTGATGTGCTGTATACTAGGATTGCTTACATAAATGTCCGTACGGGTGCTTGAGTGAATCAGGCTGAGATAGCAGAGGAATCCACTGCTGACCGTTAATCTGATCTGGGTAATGCCAGCGTAGAGAGCGTAATCGATGGAATTATACAGGAATCTCTTTCCTTCCTCGGCCGTCTGCTCTTCAGACGGCTTTTTTGTATAGACAAATAAGAAGGAGTGGAAGAGTTTGAAGAAATTAAAGTTTACCGATATTTTGATCACGATCATGATCGGGGTAGTATTTGGTGTATTGATGAAGTTTTGGGACGATTTATATACCGTCGTCAAACCGATTCTCCCCGTTGCACGTCAATTGATTTACGGCATGTGGTTCATGGTGGGACCGTTCGCCTTTTTACTATTACGTAAGCCCGGTACCGCATTGATCGCAAGCATTGCAGGCGCTTCCTTGTCTGCATTCGCAGGACATGGGATTGAAGTATTGATGTACGGGTTCATGCAAGGTCTTGCTGCAGAATTACTATTCGCCGCATTCCGATACAAGCGCTACACGATAGTAGTCGCTGGAATGGCTGGTATTGCTTCTTGCCTCGCGAGTTTCGGACTCGATTTGGTTTACGGCTATGCAGCACTTGAAACATGGGCACTTATAGTGAAATACGGGTTACGTGCAATTAGCGCATTCATCTTCACAGGTATTTTTGCTGTATTAATTGTTAAAGCGATTGAAGCAACCGGCGTGACATCTTTAATCCGCCCTGTTGATAAGAAAGAATATACTTTGCTCGATCAGTAAACGCGGAGGAATGATTCAACTATGCCTAACATCAGTGTTACCGATTTACGACTGAAGTTTCCCGGAGAGAATTCACTGGTTTTTAAAGATCTTTCTTTTTCCGTTCAGCCTGGTGAAAAAGTGCTCATGCTTGGACCAAGCGGCTGTGGTAAATCTACTTTACTGCAAGTACTGAGCGGAATTATCCCGCATTCCATCGAATTACCAATGAAAACAAAAGACATCCAACTGCCTGACTCATGGGGATTTGTTTTTCAAGATCCTGAAACGCAGTTTTGCATGACCTATGTCGATGAAGAACTTGCATTTGTTTTGGAAAACCTTCAAGTACCGCGTGAAGAGATGGCCCCTCTTATAGTGGAAGTGTTGAAACGCGTGGACTTGAATTTAGAAAACGTTCATACACCCATCAATGAAATGTCTCAAGGCATGAAACAACGACTAGCTTTGGCTACAGTGTTATTACTTGAACCCGACGTATTATTTCTGGACGAACCTTCTGCTTTACTTGATCCAGAAGGCACGCAGCAAATTTGGTCTGCTATCAAAGCAGCAGCTACAAATAAAACCGTACTCATTGTCGAGCATAAAATTGATTTGATTGCCGATTGGGTCGATCGCGTGGTGCTATTTAATGATCAAGGAGTCATTATAGCAGATGGACCTCCAGACACGATCTTTACAAACAACCAAGAAGAACTGAAGCGCTATGGCATTTGGTATCCGGGGGTTTGGGAAGAATATAAAACGTCCGAAGCATTTCAATCGATGATGAAAAACCGTCAAGCAGTTGCATCTCAAGAGAAAATTCAGATTCAAGACTTTCACGGCTATCGCGGTCAAGCGGAGAAGATTTCTGTCAAACAGGCGACCGTACAGGCTGGTGACTGGATTTCGATTGTTGGAGAAAATGGCTCTGGTAAAAGCACATTGCTTCTATCTCTCATGCAACTACTTCGCACTGACGGTGTCTATGAAGTTAACGGTGTACCGATTGTGTGGAAAAAGAAGAAGCGACAACTTCCTAAAGGTCTGTCGCTCGTTTTCCAAAATCCTGAACTGCAATTCGTGACCAATTCTATTATGGAAGAGTTGACCGTTTCGTTGCACAGTATGCCAAAAACAGAGGCAGATCGTTATGCTAAAGAAATGATACAATTATTCAACTTGCCTGATTCTGTTTCACGCCATCCCTATCAACTATCTACGGGTCAAAAGCGGCGTTTAAGTGTAGCGACTGCTCTTACTCCAGATACAAATATATTGCTACTTGATGAACCTACTTTCGGGCAAGATGCGCGAAATACTTTTGCCATTCTTGAGAAAATAGAGCAATTGCGCACCGAAGGAATGACGATTCTAATGGTGACGCATGATGAGGAAATCGTAGAAAATTTCGCTACTGCAGTCTGGACAGTAGTTGATGGCGTATTACAAACAACTACGTTTTCTGGAGGTGCGCCACATGCTGAATTGGTTCACACCTGAACGGCAAACTTGGTTGTTTCGCGTTAACCCTGCGCTAAAATTCGTAGTGTTTTTCACATTCATGATCATCACACTTATAAATCAAAACTTACAGTTCGCCCTTTGGCAAACAATATTGTATGGGCTGTTGTTTTATGTATTCAGTGGCTATTCACTAAAGAAATTAGCAGTGCTGTCAATTCCTTTAGTCATATCATTTCTATCTACTGGATTGACGATGTTGCTGTTCGGCAAGGGGGAGTCCGTTCTTTGGCAGTTTGGAATTTTCAAGATATCTGAGGAGAGTATCCAACATGCGCTTTTGCTCGGAAGTAAATCCCTATCATTCGGTCTCGTCGGCTTTACGTTTATCTTGACGATCCAACCTATATTATTCTTCTATGCAATGATGCAACAGTTTCGCATGCCATCCAAATACGCGTACAGCTTTATTGCGGCATTTCGTTTAATACCGGCTGTTACTGAAGAACTGCAAATACGCCGAAACGCGTTAAAGGTGCGCAACGTCCAATTTTCAAGGGGAAGTAAAGGGCTATATGAGCGATTGCAAAGTTACACTGTCCCCTTGTTTGCACAAAGCATTCGCCGTGCACAACGGATTGCTGTGGCAATGGAAGCAAAGCAGTATCAAATGGGAGCCGCCAGGACATATTTTTATCCTACTCGGTATACGCATATGGATGTGGTGTTTGTAGCTGTAATGATTCTTGGCTTTGCTGTCACTCTATTTTTATCGAGCAGTGGGTTGTTAACGCCTAGATGACATCTATTGATGATGAGTTATTATAGTAAAAGGAACATGATTACTCGATCAATGGTAAGAAAAATCATCAACTTCCTACAGAAAAGCGCAGATCTGAGAACGCGAAGAGTACTAAAAAACTGCTACAGCGTAAAGATTTGCTGTAGCAGTTTTTTATATAATTTATTTAATTATCGTGACTGAGCTATTCACATGCTTAATTACCTTTTGACTAGTACTGCCCATAACTAATTTCTGCAGTGTATTCAAACCACGACTACTGAGTATGAGATGATCAATTTCATTTGTATTTACATATTTAATGATTTGCTGTTGCGGATTTCCTTTTAACATCGTCACTTCGGCATCTATTCCTTTATCCTTTACTAACTTCAATGCAGATTGTATCTTCTTCTTTTGATACATAGCAAGACTGTTAGGACTCTGTTTTAATAACCGTTCATCTTCTTTGTTATAATCAATAACATGGATCAACTCAAGTTTCGCTTCAGAAAATTGTTGCATTAACATCAACGCATAATCCGTTGCACGCAATGCATTTTCTGAGCCGTCTACCGCCACAGCAATCTTCATGATAAAACCTCCCAAAACTACTTTTCTAAATTCTTCAATTGAGATTTTCTTTTGACTTCTTTCACCAGCATAAGACTCCATTGCCATGTTATATACCCATTTTACTGACGATGTAGTCCAGTAAAATGGGTATCTATACTCAACAATTCAAAACCCATTCTACCAATTACATAATAAAAAGCCAACTATCTGCTACTAATACAATACAAAATTGTAAATGAAGTGAAAAAAGCCATATGAATCCAGTAATCCAGACCTTTATGGCGACTCCATTTATTTTACGATCGTCACTGGACAATTCGCCTGTTCCATTACACTGCGGCTCACACTGCCTAATGCCATTTCCTGCATTAAATTCATTCCACGGCTACCAAGCACTAATTGTTCAACTTCTTCTGTTTGTAAATGTTTAATGATTTCCACATCTGGCTTTCCCCGTAAAAGCTTGACAGTCGTTTTTACTCCGGCCTCTTCTGCCATTTCCACTACAGGTCTAACTAGTCGATCTTGGTATAGGGATAAACTTTTAAGATTTTGTAGTAGAAGTTGTTCTTCTTCTACTTTGTTATAATCTGTTACGGAGATCACTTCCAGTTCTCCATCAGGCGTATTTTCTAATAGTGTTAGCGCATACTCAGCTGCACGAATCGAATGATCAGAACCATCTATAGCTACAGCAATTTTCATTTAACCCACTCCCTACTATTTCGTATACTTTCTACTATTAGTATATATCAAAAGTTCCAATTATTCAGTGTTCATGTCGTTCATCTTATTTAACTACACTAGAAGGATATGCTTACCACTATCGAATTTCCCTATACGATAATAAATTTATAAAACGCCAAAAACGTTAACTCTCATTATAAGAGTTAACGTTTAGTATCTTAGATTACATTACGCGAGCAACAAACGATTGGCCAATAATCGACCCCGTACTGTAATTCCAGCCCAAGCTGCAAGAAATGCTTTGATAAAGCCACCAATTAAAAATGGAACAAAACCGGCCATAACAGCAGCAGTCCATGATAGCTCAGCTATAAACTTCAACCACACTGTACCAAATGCCAATGCAACGAACATCCCAATAATATTGGCGATGACTGCGTTAGGCAGCTTAAAACTTGTACGTTCCATATAATACCCCGTAATGAAAGCTGTTGGAATAAAGCCAATGAGGAATCCGCCAGTCGGTCCAAAAATCACACCTAATCCTGAAGACATGCCTGAGAATACCGGCATCCCTACTGCTCCCATTGCTAAATATACTAATACAGAAATCGTTCCATAACGTGAACCTAAAATCGTTGCCGCTAAACCAACTGCAAGTGTTTGTCCTGTAATCGGAACTAATGGTAACGGAATAGTTAACTGCGCCATGATCCCGATAATGGCTGCGAATAATGCTGTTACAATCATCATCTTCAATCTGTTTCTCGTATCTAACATATCTGAATTCCCCTTTATGTAAACACTCTTTTTTATTATGTTGACTCTAATTTTATCGTACGTCATTCTCTACGTCAACACATTTCTAAAAGGTGTTTACTCAAAGAGTCTATCTTTACATCTATCGTTTATTCTGCAACATATTTTTTGCCACAGACGGTAATAGACCGCCATGCAAGTAAGCATCTTTTTCCATAACATTATCGATTCTTACTGTAACAGGAAAACAAACTACTTCTCCGTTTGTCCGAACAGCGTGCATATCACAACGTTGTCCCGGTATGAATGCATGATCATCTATTTTAAGCGTGTAGATTTCCGTTCCTTCTAAACTAAGGGTAGATGCAGTGAAGCCTTCGGCAAACTGAATTGGCAATACGCCCATACCAACAAGATTACTGCGATGGATTCTTTCAAAACTTTCAGCAAGAACGACTTTCACTCCGAGTAATGACGTACCTTTCGCAGCCCAATCTCTTGAGCTTCCTGTTCCATATTCTTTTCCAGCCAGCACAATCAGGTTTCTATTCTCTACTTTATAACGTCGTGCCGCTTCAAATATACTCACTTGTTCATTCGTCGCTTTATGAATAGTAAAACCGCCTTCCACGCCAGGAACAAGTTGATTGCGAAGACGGATATTCGCAAACGTACCACGCATCATAACATGATGATTCCCCCGACGTGCACCGTAATTATTATAATTACGCGGGCTAACCCCATGTTCAGATAAATACTTACCTGCTTCACTATTCAATGATATGTGACCAGCCGGTGAGATATGGTCTGTCGTAATAGAGTCTCCTAACATCAGAAGCGGAAGCATCTCTTTTGTGTTTTTTTCAATAGACAATTCATCAGCTTGATCAAAATACGGCGCGCGTTGAATATAGGTTGACGATGCATCCCAATCATACAATAAACCTTCTGCAGCAGAAATTGATTCCCATGTTTTATTCGAATAAATACTAGCATACTCTTCACGGAACAGAGAAGCCGTCACAGTTTCTGATATTATATTTTCTATAGATTCTGCTTTAGGCCATAGATCTGCTAAGTAGATAAGTTGATCATTCTTCCCAACACCAATTGGCTCCCGATTGAAATCAATATCAATACGGCCTGCCAATGCAAAAGCTACTACAAGAGGCGGTGAAGCTAAATAATTTGCACGGATCTGTGGATGGACCCTACCTTCAAAGTTGCGATTGCCACTTAAAATGGATGCTACTACGAGATCATCTTCAGTAATGGCTTTTTCAGCTTCCTCCAGTAACGAACCACTATTCCCACAACACGTGGCGCAACCATATCCATCAACAAAAAATCCGAGCTTTTCAAAAGAAGATAGTAAATCTGCTTTTTCCAAGTAACGTGTGACCACACGCGAACCTGGAGTTAGCGTGGTTTTAACGTAAGACGGAACACGCAACCCCAAATCTGTAGCTGCCTTTGCTAGTAAACCTGCTGCCACCATAACAGATGGATTCGATGTGTTCGTACAACTCGTAATGGAAGCCAAAACAATGGAACCATCTTGTATAGCTCTTGTTTTAATACGTTGTTTACCATAGCCACCTTCATTTACTGGTCTCTTTAAAACATCTTCAAATGAATGCTTCATATCAGCAAGAGCTACTGTATCTTGCGGTCTTTTCGGTCCACTGACAGTTGGAATAATCGTACCTAAATCTATCTCGATAACTTCTGAAAAAGTTGGCGGTGTAGTTGTTTCCTCCATGAATAGACCTTGGGCACGTAAATAACTTTCAATCAATGGCACCTTATCCTCACGACCCGTTTGACGGAAGTAATCCATAGTTTGTTCATCTGTCGGGAAAAAGCTCATAGTCGCACCATATTCCGGTGCCATATTGGATATTGTTGCTCGATCGGTTACAGGGATATGACGCAATCCTTCTCCGTAAAACTCCACGAACTTTCCAACAACACCGTGCGCACGTAATCTGTTCGTCATCGTGAGCGCAAGGTCTGTGGCCGTTACCCCGTCAGTCAATGAACCCATTAACTTCACGCCAACTACATCAGGTATCGTGAAATAAAGAGGTTGCCCTAACATAGCAGACTCTGCTTCAATTCCCCCAACACCCCATCCAACCGTTCCAATTCCATTAATCATCGGAGTATGCGAGTCTGTTCCAACTAATGAATCCGGATAAATCCATTCCACTTCATTTACTAATTCCGTTCGGATACCTGTCGCTAAATATTCAAGGTTCACTTGATGAACGATGCCATTAGCAGGTGGTACGACATGAAAATTTTCAAAGCTTTTCTGCGCCCATCGTACAAATTCATAACGCTCTTGATTGCGCTCATATTCTATGGACAAGTTTTTCTCATATGCCAATTCATCCCCAGAATGTTCGATGATAACGGAATGATCAATTACCAAGTCAACTGGAATCTGTGGATTGACAAGGCTAGGATCACCGCCTTTTGAAGCTACCGCATCACGCATTGAAGCCAAGTCAACAATAGCGGGAATTCCTGTGAAATCTTGAAATACAATACGGGCTGGTTTGAAGGGCACTTCTTGTCCTACACTACCTCCACGCCAATTGGCCAAGGCAACTATATGTTCATCGGTTATGTACTGGCCATCTTCATGACGTACTGCTGATTCAAGCAGTAAGCGAATAGTGAATGGGAGTTGCTTGATAGTGGAAAACCCTTGTTCTTCTAGCTTTTGCAATGATATATACTGATATCGTTTTCCATTGATTGTCGTTTCATCTCGAGTTGATTCACGATACCCACTATTTTTTTGTTCCATTATGATTTCCTCCTAGACATGGTTTCTTATATTTCTAGTTCATGAATAAAACATCATCCAATATCCATAAATCGAAGCAAGTACAACGAGGAACCAAATAATAAAAGCCCCTGACCCAAGACGCAATAAATCTCGCTTATTGAAATACCCGTACTCATAACTGATTAAATGAATCGGTGATTGCGTAATCAAAGTAAATCCTGGTATTCCAATTAAAAATACGCCCATTGTTAAAAACAATGGATCATGGGTAGGGAATGCTTCGCCGATTGCAAGAGTTACAGGTAACATGATTGTTAAAAACCCCAGTACGTTAACGAAAAACAAACGTAATAATGCAGTCATTAGCAATAGTAACAGCGTCACCGTAAAATAAGAGTCCATGGATAATAGCTCGATTAATTGTTCAGCAAACCATTTGACAGCTCCTGTCTTGATGAGCAGATTGGATAACATCAAAGTTGCAGCGAAGAATAGCAATAGATCCCAGCCAATGCGCTTCTTCGCCTGTTCCCATTGCCAAATTCCCGTTACCGGAAGCACTGTCAAAATCGCCCCGAATAATGCCACAAGTGAAACAGAAAACCCATGTAAACTGCCGGTCATCCATAGCACGACGGTAGTGCCAATTATCGCTAACACTTTCCATTCATTCACAGACATTTTTCCAAGTCCAAGTAGTTTCTCTTCAATCAACCCTTCTAGTTCCGGACCATCGATTCGTTCTGGAGGGAAGACTATAAGAAAGAGTAAGAACAAAAAGAACATAAAAATCACTATGGGGGGCCCCATGTATAAGAGCCACTGTACATAGTCAAGTCCTACCGTTACATCGCCGAGTAAACCGTATGCGTATAATGTTGAACTCGCCCCTGTCGCAACGACAGCACCTGATATCGGAACAATTAGCGTCAAGCCAATAAATAAAGACTTCGCTAGTCGCTCCACGGATCCCATCTTCTGCAGATGCTTGATAATACTATCTAGCACTGAAGACACTAAACTTGCCTTCCCGACATTGGATGGAATGAATAAAGACAAAATGAACATCAGTACAAATGAAAAGAATACTAGCAAGCGACTCGAACCTTTAGATAAAGAAAGCAGTTTGAGCGAGAGCCTACTAGCTAGGCCAGATTCAATAAATGCACCTGCTAAAATAAATGTTGAAAATAACAACCATACAATCTCAGATGCAAAGTAACTCAGCGTTTCTTCATAGGTAAAGAAATGGACAGAAAGCAATAACATCAATAACAAAGAACTGAATGCTAATGGAAAGACCCCACCAATCCAAAGAACTTGGATAATGATGAGGCACGCAATAGCACGTATTATTTCCGATGTTTCCGTGACAGGAAGAAACGTCACGATATAAAGTAAGACACTAAAGCCAAATAACAGTCGTTTTTTATTAGTCATCGTTTTCATATACTCTCTTACATCATTTCGCTACTGTTTTTTTCAGCTTTACGATTCTTCATCCATGAAGACAAGAACGGGAAGCCTAGCGATACGATCGTCATGATGACAAGCGCAATTGTAATAGGTGATGCTGTGAAAATGCCCACCACATTCGGATAAGAAATTAAACTCATTCTAAAGTTTTGTTCCATATCGGATCCGACAATTACTGCCAAGATCAATGGAGCCACAGGGAATCTCAGCAACTTCATGAACAAACCAACAAAACCAAAGATGATTAGAATGAGGAAATCCACTGTGCTGTAACCTAGTGTATAGGTACCGATAAATGCCAGCATCATAATGACAGGATATAGGACACGTGGCGGTGTATCCAAGATCTTCACCAAAATCCCAACAAGCGCAATGTTCAAGATGACTAGGAATAGGTTTCCAATGAACATACTGTTGATAAACGTCCAGACCATATCTGGATTGTTTTCAAACAATAACGGTCCCGGCTTTAAACCTAGCATAACAATTGCACCGAGGATAACAGCAGTCGTCCCTGAACCTGGGATTCCCATTGCTAGCATTGGAATAAATGCTCCAACAGCCGCTGCGTTATTAGATGATTCAGGTGCAGCCAATCCTTCAATTGCTCCTTCGCCAAACTCTTCAGGATGTTTAGAGATTTGTTTTTCCATTGAATAACTTAGCATAGACGCAATTGCGCCACCTGCCCCTGGAAGTACACCGATTAAGAAACCAACCGGACCGTTACGAATAATCGGCCACTTTGATCGTTTCCATTGTTCTTTCGTAATCCAGATTTTACCGACTGACTTTTTCTTTCCTACCGGTTTATTAATGGATAAGAAGTTATACAACACTTCTCCAACCGCGTAAATTCCAATAATGACTACGAGGAAATCTACTCCTTCACTTAGATGGACATTCCCCATCGTGAAACGGTAAACGCCGGTCTGTAAATCGATCCCGACTGTACTGATCATTAATCCAATACACATCGAAATAAAACCTTTCACCATTTGCCCTTTTGCTAGCGCAACAATCGCTGATAGTGTAAATACCATCAATAAGAAATATTCTGCTGGACCAAAACGCAGAGCAAAACTGGCCAGTGGCTTAGCTAAAATAATAAATCCAACAACTGCAATCAAACCACCAATTAACGAAGCAATCGCGGAAATCGCAAGCGCTTGACCCGCTTGACCTTTTTGGGCCATCGGATAGCCGTCAAACGTAGCAGCAATTGCTGACCCGTCTCCTGGTGTGTTCAATAAGATCGAGCTTCTCGAGCCACCGTACATCGCACCGTAATAAATTGCGGCCATTAAAATTAACGCACTCGTTGGCTCCATTCCAAATGTAATCGGAATCAGCAAAGCGATCGCGGTAGCAGGTCCAAGACCCGGTAACATTCCAACGACTGTTCCGAGGAACCCGCCTAGTGCAATCCAGAATAAATTCATCGGTTGAATTGTTGTCATAAAGCCATCTAAAATGGCTTGTACATCTATTCCCATATCGGTTCCTCCTTTAAGGTAAACTTACCTGCAACAGCGTTCCAAATGCATACCATGTAATAAACGAAAATGCTACAGCGATAATAATGTTTGACATCCACTTCTTTCGTCCATTCAATAAGAATAGAAGTCCGCCGAGGAACAGTATTGTTGAAAACAAAAACCCGATCCGTTCAAAAAGAACTGTGTAAATCAGCATTAAAACTAATGACGCTAGCAAATACATGGGTGACTTGCCTAAACGTAATGCACGAAAGTCTAGGAAGTCATTGCCGCGTGCTTTGAATTCTTGAAAGAAATAGACGATCCCTGAAAGGATTAATATAATAGCAATCATTAATGGAAAATACATGGGACCATTCGGATTTCCAAGGTTGGACTTAGGTAAATTAATCGCACTGATCAGCATGATAATACCAATAACAGTTGAAAGTATCGGGGTTATGTAACGAACCATACGGCCGTTCCTCCTTCTTATAGTGAATCAAAAAAGGGAGCCCACCAAAGTGGGACTCAACCTATTTTGAATTACTTATTTTTGTAATCCAGACTCCTCAATTAAATCCGTGTACATATCTGTTTGCTCTTTTAAAAACTCAGTTGTTGCATCGCTATCTTGATAAAAATCTTCCCAGCCATTGTTTTCTAATAGTTGCTTCCAAGAATCCGTACCAACCATTTTACCGAATGCTTCATTCCAGAACGCAATTTCTTCTTCTGTCATGTCCGGAGGTCCAAGAATACCTCTCCAGTGAGGGAATACTACGTCTACGCCTTCTTCAGTCCAAGTGGGTACATCAGGTAGTTCTTCTAGGCGCTCGTCCGCTGTAATCGCAACAATCTTGAATTTACCTGCGAGATGTTGTTCAGATGACTCGGAAACCGCCATTGTTGCCGCATCTACGTGGCCACCAAGCAAGCTTGTCATAACATCTCCGCCGCTCTCATATACAAGGAAGTTCAATTTCGTAACATCTACACCAAATGTTTTCGCTGCTTGTACAAATGACAAGTGGTCATTGTTACCGAGACCCGGTGCAATACCGATCTTGACTGAAGCTGGGTCTTTCTTCAATTGCTCCATCAACTCTGTGGCTGTTTCGTATGGAGAGTCATTTTTGACTGCTACAGAAATCCACTCTGTCGTTAATGTTGCAAGCGGTGTGAAGTTTTCATACGTTAGATCACTTTGTCCAAGTAAGTTATTCGTCACCAATAGACTAGAATCGATTGCTAACGTGTGTGCATCTTTCTTAGACAGATACTGCCAACCTACTTCGCCATTCCCCCCTGGTTTGTTGATGACTGTCATGCTCTGATCCACAATGTCTTCCTCTTTTAAAATCTTTTGAATCGCACGTGCTGTTGCATCCCATCCGCCACCTGGTGTTGCAGGTGCAATGAACTCAAGATTCTTTTTTGGGAAATCAGCCTCGTCTTTCCCCCCCGCATTATCTGATGAACAAGCCCCGAGAATTAATGCAAACGAAAGTGTTGCTGCACCTAATATTCTTTTCATACTATTTCTCCCCTTTTTCTGATTTACTATCTACAAGTAGTGTACTTGGAAACTCTCCATATGTAACCGTTTACAATTTTAACAATTCAAAAGACTTTAACTTCATTTTGTTCATAAAGTTCATAGAAAAAAGCACCCCGCTAAGGAATGCTCTTGAATGGATATGGAGAATATAGATCTGCAAAACTATAGGGATCCGTATGGACTCTGAACGTTTACAATCCAAAGTATTTCCGTTCAGGCCTTCCGACAATACCATATTCAAGCTCTGCACGCATTTTGCCTTCTGCAATTAGATACTCTAAGTATCTCCTAGCGGTAGTACGGGATGCTCCAAGTCTTTCTCCCATCTCCTCTGCAGTTGTGCCTTCCGTCAATGAACCCGCGATCTCTATCACTTTTTGCAATGTTAACGGATGAATTCCCTTTGGAAGGTCCGTATTTGTAGCCATTTCTTTAGTTACTGCACCTTGGACAAAAAGTTTATCTATTTCATTTTGGTTCACATGTTGGCTTTCCTGAAGAAATGCACGTCTTTGTTGATAACGTTCGATGACTTCCTTTAACTTGCTTAACTCAACAGGCTTAACCAAATAATGAAACGCTCCTGCCGCTACACTGCTCGCCACCAATTCCCGTTCAGTAGCGGCCGTAATAATGATAAAATCAAGCGCAGGATATTGTACTTTCAACTCGCGCACTAGATCGATTCCCAACTGGTCAGGCATATAGATATCTACTAATAATAAATCTACATACTGAGTTTCAAGCATCTGCCATGTATCTCTTGCACGTAATGCTTGTCCAACGACTGTTACACCCTCTATACTTTCTAGAAACTGTTGATGTATAGAAGCAATGCGAAAATCATCTTCTACAATTCCTACATGAATCATCTTATTTCACGCTCCTCGTTGTCTGGATATTTTGGAATATATACAGAAAATATAGTACCTTCTTCGGTGCTTGTTACTTGAATCGTCCCTCCAAGTACACGAATAGCTCCATCTACATTCGCTAAACCAATACCTCTTCCTGTTGAAGACTTCGTGGAGTAACCTTTTTTAAATAGCTCATCTTGTAATTCAGGTGGAATACCTTTGCCATTATCGGATACTTCAAAAATTACATCTTCTCCAAAATCAAGTGCAAAGAATGACACTTGGCCGTCTTGGTAATTCGCCACTTCTTCAAGTGCATTATCAATCAAATTCCCAAGAATCACAGTCAATGCCCCTGTACCAAACCATTCAGGCAATTGTTCTAGACTACTGTTTTCATCAATTTCAAAATCTACTTTCATTTCAGATGCTTTGCCGACCTTACCAAATAGAATGGCTTGTACATGTGCGTCTTTTATGTTTTCAAATATGAATTGATTTGTATCATCACTGATACTGATTTCTGTTTGAATCGTGCGTATCGCTTCTTCATACTTTCCAAGTTGGAGCAAACCAGAAATCAAATATAATTTATTCGTATATTCATGCGTCTGCGCCCTTAAGTCATCCGAATACTTTCGTACTTCATATAAAGTATTCACAACTTCCATCATTTCTGTCGTGTCGCGGAAAGTGATCAATGCACCTTTTTGTTCACCTTCAAATTGAAGCGGCATGGAGCTCACAACTAATCGTTTTTTTTCATAAACCACTTCAAATGATCTGGATACTGATTTATCGAGTTTAGTGAGCACCGGCAAGTTAGGGAATATTGATTCTATGGAATCTCCTTTTCGACGATTAGATATGCCTAGTATTGAACGAGCCGCTGTATTAATTAATGTAATCTGACCTAGCCGATCAACTGCAATAATCCCTTCATCTATGGACGCTAATATCGCTTTACGTTCCATATAGAAACTAGCTATCTGCTCAGGCTCTAAGCCGAATGTATCTTTCCTAATGGATTTCGCTAATAGGTAGCTGATTAAAATCCCCAAGACTAATATGATTGAAGATATTAACAAAAGTTTTTCGACTCGATGTTGAACGATTTTCTGCAGATCTGAAATAAGGTAGCCCACTGTTACGACTCCGATAATTTGGTTTTCCTCTTTATTATAAATAGGCGCCTTACTACTGACAGACGGACCAATAATTTCATTCGACAACATGGAGTAATTCGCTCCAAAAACGACTGCTTTAAAGCCGTCCTCAAAAGGAATGACATCTCCTATTTGCAATTCATCAGGCGATGCTAAAATGCGACCTGATTTGTCTTGAATCACAATAAATGTCGCATCTACTTGATGAGAGTAATGCTCAATCACCGCTTCCAAATCACCTACTTTTTCTACATCTGTCCGTTCTTCCAAACCATCTTTGACAGTATCCATATAAGAAAGCATCTTAGCCGTTTGTAAACCGACAGTATGACTGCGATCAAATAAATTTATATAATCCGTAACTACAAAAACCGTCAGCATCAGTAGCATCAAAAATAAAATAAGTGAGGTTACCATGAGTAATATTTTCTTTTGTAGTTTTGACTTCAGCATAAGACTTCACTTCCAGCTTAACATTTTTTCTGTAGCGTCTGTAAAACTTAAATACTTATAGGATGTTTCTTTGAGTGTTCTCACTCAAGTAAAGATTCTACTATCTACTCATGCGAATTTCATTTCTGTTTTTTCAAACACCGCTAAAATCGCACGTTGCAAATCCGTCTTCGTACTAGTTCCCTGTTTATAGTTCACCATGAATAAACGATTGAACAATATATTTACTAATAAACCTACCAAGATGATTGTAGCAGTTAAAGCAATCTTGTTTAAGTAAGTAAAGATTAAAACCCCTTAGCTACAACGTATATACTGTATACCAGACAACAGATCTAAATAATGCCTTGAAAATCAAAAAGCATAAACCCTATCGATGGGTTTATGCTTCTCTACACATTAGTTATTTTTCAAACCGCACAAAAACAGACTTGTAAAATCCTGAGCGAGTTCTTCAGGACTGTGAACACCAGTCCAAAGTTTTGTTATAGACAGATGTTCAATAGCACCAACCATAGTCGTTGCGACTAAGTTCAGGTTTATATCCGTAGTGAAATATCCGTTTTCCACTTCTTCTATAAGATTCTCTTCTATCTTTAACGCCATTTGAACTTTGATATCCTTCGCTTCTTCCGAGACAACAAAACCGATTCTTGCTACATTTTCATTTTGCTTGAAAAATTCAAACAGCCTACTTAACCCATAAGCAATTCTTGACAACAAACCTTCTTTAGCCACATCAGTGGGAAGTTTACTCTGAGCTACATGATTATATAGTTTTTCTTTAAAGACCTGGATTAATTCTTGGAATACAGCATCTTTACTTTTAAAATACAAGTAGAACGTGGGCTGTGTGACGTTTGCTTCCTTCACAATTTCACTGATCTTCGTCTTATGAAAACCATGAAGGGCAAATTGCTGTGCAGCAATTTCTAAAAGCAGTTTCCGACTTTTTTCGCCATCAGCGCCTACTTGTCTACCTCTTTTATTCAGTTGACACACTTCCTATCTTAATATAAAGATTTATTCATAGATAAATCTAATTATACAGTGAAGTGACAGAAAAGCCAAATTATATTTAGATTGTTGAAATAATTTCATCAAATTTTAAGAATAATCTCTGTTCCCTTTCAGCTAAATATTAGCTACTTTATCTCTTTCTTCGCTAACTTTCGTTTCTTTCCCTCTTGCATTTATTACTAGTTAGCTAAGTCGGTAACTAGTTAAATTGACAAACTGCGAAATATATCGAATAATACTTAGTAAGCGCTTTCATTTCGTCTTAATCAATTGAATATACTATGTAAAGGAGGGGTTTTTATGAAGTTGGCTAGAAATATTGTTATTGCACTTATTGCAGGGGTCATCGCAGGGTTGTTATTGAACATTTTTTCACCTGACATTTTTTCAAAGGTTGATGCATTTTTATTTAAACCGCTTGGTACAATCTTCTTAAATCTTATGAAGATGCTAGTTGTACCTGTCGTTTTCATTTCCATCGCACTTGGAACGGTTGGTATTGGTGATCCGAAAAAATTAGGAAGGATCGGCGGAAAGACCATTGGATATTTCTTAATTACAACGGCTATTGCCATTGTCATCGCAATTTCTCTTGGATTATTAGTAAAGCCTGGTGAAGGAGGTAACTTCGAGACAGCCAACGCCGTGTATGAAGCTCAAGAAGCTCCACCAGTCGCTGAAACTTTACTAGGAATTATCCCGACAAACCCTATTAGTGCTATGGCAGAAGGCAATATGCTTCAGATTATCTTCTTTGCAGCATTGGTAGGTTTTGGTATGGCCATGCTAGGTAATAAAGTGGAAAGAGTGAAAGAGTTATTTGAACAAGTCAATGAACTTATCATGTATCTGATTACGTTTGTTATGAAGTTCGCCCCATATGGAGCATTCGGTTTAATTGCATCTGCTGTAGGGAGTCAAGGTATTGATGCGCTAAAGGTAATGGGGATGTACATGGGAGTCGTTCTGGGAGCGCTCCTAATCCACACCATTGTTGTCTATGGCGGATCTGTCGCATTAATCGGTAAGCGTAATCCTATATGGTTCTTCAAGAACTTTTTCCCGGCGCAGGTTGTAGCGTTTAGTACCGCGATTATGCAAGGTGCAGCTGTTATTTTCATTGCGCAGGCTTATGATATCCAGTTATCTTTAGGTCAGTTGCTGACGGTTGTGTTGACTGCTGTGCTTGCCAGCATTGGAACAGCCGCTGTACCTGGTGCTGGTTTGATTATGCTGGCAATGGTTCTGACATCAGTCGGTTTACCAGTTGAAGGAATTGCGCTCGTTCTAGGTGTAGATCGTCTACTTGATATGGTGCGAACAGCTGTTAATATTACGGGTGACGCTGCTTGTGCAGTTGTCGTTGCGAAAACAGAAGGTGTTTTAGGCGAACCGGAAATCGAAGACGTTCACAGAGCTACAGAAACAGCATAATTTTTACAACTTCCTGTACGGAGACCTTCGTGTTTAACAAGCACGATAGATTTCCATGCAGGTTTTTTTATGTTGGCGACTTGATGCCTGCCCCACATAACGGTATAACAATCACTTCGTCTTTAGTAGTCGCGTACTTTATGTACCCCGCATAATTAATTGCTGAAGTTATTTCTACGTAGAATCCTTTGGCAGCAAGCATTTTGCGAGCTACCAGAATCTCATCTTCGGCAATTGTGATAAACGTACCTTTTGTATCACGTACTGCTTCTAGTATTTGTTTTGATCTGGCTGGTGCTGCAATGGCAATGCCTTCTGCAAAAGTTCCTTCATTCACGACCGATTTTGCTATTAGCTCTTGTTTCTCAAATGCCTTTGCGAGCGGTGCACATTTCTCGGCTTGGATAGCAATGATCTTCGGCATATGATTAATTAACTTCGCTTCCAATAATGCTTTAAAACCGTAGTAAGCCCCTAATAATAGTGTTCCATTTCCTACTGGAATAAGTACAGCGTCCGGTGCCTTACCTAATTGTTCATACACTTCAAAAGCATATGTTTTAGTACCTTCAAAAAAGTATGGATTGTAGACATGGCTCGCATAAAACACTTGCTCTTCTGCGACCGCTAACTGGGCTGCAGCCGCTACTTCTTCTCTAGTTCCTTTTATTGCTTTTATATTCGCGCCATGCGCTTCTATCTGTGCCATTTTACCTGGAGATGTATCAGCACTTACATACACATCGCAGTCTATACCTGCTCTAGCACTATAAGCAGCAAGAGCGGTTCCGGCATTACCGCTGCTATCTGCAATCATCTTTTTTACTCCTAATTGTTTCGCTAGAGCAACTAGTACCACAGCGCCTCGGTCTTTAAAAGAAAGTGTAGGCATCATAAAATCTACTTTTACAAATATATTTGGCTCTGCTTCATCTAATTTAAGTAAGGGCGTTTGACCTTCGCCTAAAGTAATAGACTGCCAACCTTTTAAATTTTCTCGACCAACCATCGATGAAACATAACGCCATATAGATCTATCGCTTGTCCAGCGATCATTCTCTTGTTTAGATTGGGATGGTAATAAGTTTAGTAGACCACCGCAATCACACTTCCATCTTGTCACTTGAATCACATAGGTTTTATTACAATTTACGCAACTATATTTTGTCATATCTTTAATCTCCTTTACTAAGATGAATAATAACTTCCCTACATTATACTTGAAAGTTATTGCTCAATTCTTGCTAACTGGAAGATCTTTTAATTTTGGTAATAAAAAAACTTTGCAAGGTCTACTTACAAACCTCGCAAAGATTGGATTATATTCAATCATTCTTCATCTGATACATTGATACACCAAAACGGATCTCCCTTTAGATGACCGAATGTATCATTCACACTCAATAAAAAGCGCAAGGCTAGCTTAGGTTGTGATCACGACATGTTCTTATACCAACTCAAACTCTTAACATCCCTCTAAATCCCCTAGCAGCATAATAGGATTCCGCACCGTTATGGTACACAAAAACCGTATTATACCGACGATCACAAAATAAGGCTCCTCCTAGTTTTCTGATGTCTTCAGGTGTTTGCACCCAGCTAGACGTCTTTTTATCAAATTCTTCTAACTGCTGAATTTTTCTATACTGATCTTCCGTTAAAAGTTCAATGCCGATGTTTGCTGCGAGATCCACTGCAGAATTCTCTGGTTTATTTTTCTTTCTTGAATCCAACGCTTGACGATCATAACAAAGACTTCTGCGTCCGACAGGTGATTCAATAGAACAATCAACAAAGCAATAATCTTCTGATGTCGTATCAAACACCACGACATCTGGTTCTCCACCAGTATTCTCCATCTCATTTAGAGACCATAACTTTTGCATGTTAGCTAGGAGCTTGTCTTGAACCCCCTTCCATTCTATACCTATATGGCGATGTCTATTTTCTTCAAAACGTGTTTGTAGTGTGTTGAGTAAATATTCTTGTTGTTCAATCGTTAAGCGATTAGAATCGTTTGTCATTCTTTATTCCTCCTAAGGATTTATGCACTTTGCTTAAGTATATAGCATACGAAAGAACTTAAACCATTTTAATGTTAGCAGAAACAAACATAGGTCCCCTCATATCTTAGAATTCTTCTAATAAATTTATCATAACTTTTCACATACATACATTTTATCAATACTGGCATTTCAATTTAATTCAGACTGGATTCTATTTTGTTTTAGGAAGTTTATGAATTATCAAAACCATTAATTTATGTTCAATTTATAGTCACTTAGATACAACTTTCAATCTATTTCTGTTAAATAAATAAGTCCTATCTCCCTCTCTATACATTAATATCTTAATATAATTAATTTAACCAAATATTTTCAATAAAAAATCATAGACAATGAAAGCGCTCTATAGTAATGTAGAAAACAACATAAGGGAAACATAAAGGAATATGTCCTTATATAGTTTCTTATTAAGAAAAGTAAAAGGAGGTGGTCCATTGCAAGTTACGATAGGTGTTATCGGGCCGTCTGAGTCAGTTGGAAAGATCTTGAAAGTAGCAGAAGAGTTTCCAAATACGCAATGTATTCCTTATATTTATGAAAATGTGACGGAGTTACCGGCCCTGATTGAGCAAGGTAGACCCATAGTTGATCAATGGCTTTTCTCCGGCATAATGAACCATATGTACGCATTGGAAAATGATTTAGTTCAAGAAGAACAATCGAGTTTCCCTTATTTGCATGGATCAAGCTTCTTTGGAAAGCTATTGGAAATCCAACAAAAAGAAGAACGAATCATTCAATCTGTAAGTATTGACTATATTACTGCTGAAGAAGTACAAAAAGCGTTATCTTTCTACGACTTGGACAAACTTCAGTTTGAAACTGTTTCATCTGCCTTAAACGGCAATGCTGAACAACTTTCTCTCGTTCATGAAAAATTATTTATAGAAGGTAAATCTGAAGTGGCGATCACAGCTATGAAAGATGTTTATGACAGATTAAGAAAAAGAAATATACCTGTCTATAGACTGACCCCTTCTTATATAGCTATTAAATTAGCTATTGAGTTACTTATTGAAAAGGCAAATTCTAAGCGCTTTGAAAACTTACAAATGGCTGTTATTGGATGCCAAGCGTTGAATTCAAGTAACGTCATCGATCAATCGCTCTTTGAATGGAAGCATCAGGATTTAGATCTTAAGAAAAATTTACTGACTTTTACACAAAAGTTAAATGGTTCATTCGTTGAAGTGGCAGATGGACTCTACTATATCTATACTACTAAAGGCGAAATTGATGAAGATGTAGAAGCTTCACTGCTAACTACCATTGAATCTTTCAAATTAAACAATCAGTTGGAGATCGGGTTTTCTATCGGTTATGGACAAACTGTTTTAGCTGCTGAACAACATGTACGGTATGGACTTAATCACTTAAAAACCGGTGCGGAACCTTCCCTATTGGTCGTTAAGACGAAAAACGACATTACACAGAAAGTACAAAGTGATTTTAGAAGTATGCTAAACACTGCGGCTATACGTACTGTTCTGCAAGAGAAATTTCATTTAACGGAAAACAATGCTCGAGATGTACTCCGAATTGCACTTAATTCGCGAAGAGACAATAAACAAGAGTTCACAGCTGATGATGTTGCACAGTGGTTTGATAATACAAAGCGAAATGCACGTCGCATTCTCGTGGAATTACAACAAGCCGACATTATTGAGCTGTACAATAAAACACAAACTACTCCAAGAGGACGTCCAAGTAACGTCTATCGCTTTAAAGATACAGAACTACTCTTCGGAAAGGAGGAGTAAGCATGAATGATTATATTAATTGGATAGAAGAGAAACTCCTCCAAATAAACCTTGTAAAAAGTATGGATCAAGCGGAAGGTTTTTCACGTCTGGGCTATACAAAAGAAGAGAAAGCATCACAAGAGCAGTTCCGTTTAATTAGTCAGAGCCTTGGTTTGAAAACCTATGAGGATGCAGCGGGTAATCAATGGGCCTTGTGGGAAGTAGACAAGCAAGCAGGTTGGATTGCGACTGGTTCACACGTAGATACTGTCTATAATGGCGGAGGTTATGACGGTTCTGCTGGCGTAGTAGCAAGTCTCGCAGCAGTAAAGATGCTAAAAGATGAATCCTTCCAACCACGAAAAAACATTGCGATTATTGCATTTGCTTGCGAAGAGTCTGCACGTTTTAACGTTTCAACCATCGGAAGTAAAGCAATTAGCGGCTTATTGGATAAAGAGAAAGTTGCTTCCTATGAGGATGTTAATGGTGTGACTCTTGAGAAAGCGTTTACAAAAAGAGGTCTAGATTGGCAGAGGATTCAGGATGCACAATTAGAGGATGATCAGCTGGAACAATTTATTGAATTGCACATTGAGCAAGCAAGCAAACTTGAGAAATCTGGTAAAGAAATTGGCATAGTACGATCCATCGCTCAACCTACCCGACTTCATATAACATGCACAGGCAAAACAAATCATACGGGTACAACTCCCATGAATGAACGCCAAGATGCACTTGTTGCTATTGCTCCACTTATAACCTTTATTGAAGAAGCTACTATTGAAATTAACCAGGAGCAAGCCGTTGCATTAGTAGCCACGGTCAGCACCATACAAAACACTCCAAATTCTATGAGCATGATACCTGGAGAAGTTGTAGTAGGCATTGACATCCGAAGCACCAAAGCTGATTTAAAGCATCGTCTTGTAGAAAAGGTTAATCGGTTCGTTCAACAAATCGAAATGAACAAACCCGTTTCGTTCACTATTAAAACACTTGTCGATGATGAACCTACTGATCTTGATCCCGGCATACAAGAAACTCTCACTAATATATGCGAAAAGTTCGGATTGTCTTCGATGTCACTCGACAGCGGTGCTGGTCATGATGTAATGAACATGAGCAAAAGATGGCCTTGTGGACTTATATTCATCCCTTGTCGTGACGGGATTAGCCATCACCCTTTAGAACATGCCAATATGGAAGATTTATTGAAAGGTACAAAAGTGATTGCTGAATATTTAAAGAAAACATCTTGTTAAAAATTCTAACGAACATAAATAGGAGGACTTCAAATGAATACATTCATCAAAGAATATATGGAAGAGCATAAAGATTACTTTAATCAAGTGTCTGAACATATTTTCCATACCCCAGAAACGCGTTTCGAAGAATTTAAATCTGCTGAATTTTTATCAGCAGAATGTGAAAAACAAGGTTTTGAGGTCAAGCGTAATATTGCAAATATACCTACTGCTTTCAAAGCTACATATGGTACAGGAAAACCCGTCATCGCCTTTTTAGGTGAATACGATGCCCTTCCCGGTCTAAGTCAAACCCCAGGTAAATCGGAAGCAGAACAAGTCAAGGAATCACCTGACTTCGGACACGGCTGCGGTCATAATCTACTTGGCACTGGAGCATTTGCCGCTGCATGTGCAGCGAAAGCATACCTTGAAGAGAATAATCAAGAAGGTACAGTCGTTTTCTACGGATGTCCTGGCGAAGAAGGCGGTTCCGGAAAAACATTCATGGTACGGGATGGAGAATTTGAAGGTGTGGATGCAGCCCTAACATGGCACCCATCACCAGGTAACTCCATTATGAGCAAGCCAACATTAGCCAATTACCAAATCTCCTTTAAATTTAAAGGTGTAGCGGCACATGCAGCAAACTCTCCACATTTAGGTCGAAGCGCTTTGGATGCTGTCGAATTAATGAATGTCGGTGTCAATTACTTGCGCGAACATATCATTCAGGATGCCCGCGTTCATTATGCAGTAACTGATACAGGCGGTCTTTCACCTGCAGTAGTGCAGCCACGTGCGGAAGTTCTGTATCTAATCCGTGCTCCAAAGAACAACCAGGTAGAAGGTATTTATCAACGTATTTGTAAAATAGCCGAAGGTGCTGCTTTGATGACTGAGACACAACTTGAAATTGAATTCGTTAAAGCTTGCTCAAATTATGTACCCAATAGAAGTTTGGAAAAAGTTTTATATAAGAATCTAATAGATGTTGGTGTCGAAGAGTCTTCCGATCAAGAAATAGCCTATGCCAAAGAAATTTGGGAAACATTCTCGCCAGATGAACAGGAATTCTATTTGGACGTAATGAGAGGTTTCGGCTATGTAGGTGACGGAAGTGAATTCGAAGGTAAATACTTAAATGAGGGTATTTCGGATTATCAAGAAACTGAAGAAATATTCTATGGTTCTACGGACGTAGCTGATGTGAGCTGGGTGGTACCTACTGCACAATTAACTGCAGCAACTAGTACGCTCGGCACTGCATTGCATACATGGCAGATGACTGCTCAAGGAATCTCTGACTTTGCTCACAAAGGTATGATGCGCGCTGCATCCGCAATGGCATTGACAGGTATCAATCTCCTATCTTCAGAAGAGCAGCTTAAGCAAATAAAAGAAGAACATGCAAAGTTCCAAAGTAAAAATCCATATATCGCTCCCATACCAAAAGATGTTAGACCATCTACTCTAGGCGGCAAACGAATCTAATTTAAGAGGTGACAACATGAAAGAGAAAAACGGCGTAGCAAAGAAAAGTTTGTTTCAAAGGTTTTTAGATATTGTTGAACGTTTAGGAAATAAACTGCCAGATCCCTTCGCTTTATTTGTCGGTTTAGCAGTTGTGATGATTATCGTTTCATGGATCTTTAGTTTATTTAACGCTTCTGTTGTACATCCGGGCAATGGTGATGTATTGCCTATCAAGAGCTTAATTTCTGGGGAAGGTTTGCAGTTCATCTTAACTTCCATGCTTGATAACTTCACCGGTTTCGCGCCGCTAGGCTTAGTATTGGTTATGATGCTAGGTATCGGTTTAGCGGAGAAGGTTGGCTTATTGGATTATGCAGTACGGAAGACCATCCTAAAATCACCACCATATTTATTAACTTACACAGTAGTATTCGTAGGAATCATGGGTAACCTTGCTTCCGATGCTGCAGTCGTTTTAATTCCGCCATTGGCAGCACTTGTCTTCTATAAAGTGGGACGACACCCACTTGCAGGTTTGGCTGCAGGTTTCGCCGGTGCAGGCGCAGGATTCACTGCTAACTTATTCATTGCAGGTACAGATGCTTTACTTGCAGGTATTACAACGGAAGCGGCGCGCTTTTTAGATGAATCGTTCACTGTTACTCCAGTGGATAACTGGTTCTTTAACATTGCTTCTGTTTTCGCCTTAACTATCGTAGGTGGATTATTGACTACTAAATTTATCGAGCCTCGTCTTGGTAAGTACACAGGAGACGCGCTAGAGGAAGAGAATACAACTGAATTACCAAATGCCAAAAGAGCATTTATTAACTCTATGATTGCTGGTCTAGTCTATATTGCCATTGTTGTGGGTACAATTCTAGCTCCTAACAGTCCACTAGCTAATGAAGACGGCGGACTCATCCCCTCTCCATTCCTAGATGGGATTATTCCGATCATTCTATTCTTCTTCATCATTATTGGTGTAACATTCGGTATTACGGTTGGTAAAATCAAATCAAGTAAAGACGTCAGTAAATACATGGCTGACTCGATTCGAGACATGTCCAGTTATATCGTACTTGTTTTCGCTATCGCTCAGTTTACAGCTTACTTCAACTGGTCTAACCTCGGTACTTGGGTTGCAGTAAACGGTGCAGAATTCCTGACGAGTGTCAACTTTACAGGAATGCCACTCATCGTAGGTTATATTATTTTCACATCACTAATGAACTTCCTGATCACTTCAGGTTCAGCAAAGTGGGCAATCGAGGCGCCGATATTTGTCCCAATGTTCATGCAACTCGGCTACCATCCGGCATTTACTCAAGTCGCTTACCGTGTAGCAGATTCTTCAACAAACATTGTTACGCCTTTGTTCCCGTATATGGTTATCATCTTAGCATTCATGCAAAAATATGATAAAAAAGCCAGTATCGGAACATATATGTCTCTAATGATCCCATATACAATTGTGTTCTTGATCACATGGATTATATTAATCATGGTATTCTTCTATCTTGGTATTCCATTTGGACCTGGTATTCATGCTCGCTTGTAATTCATCAGTTAGATACGATCGATTTATATAGGAGGTAACACCATGCAATTAGAACAACAGATCATTAGCTGGAGAAGAGATTTTCATCGCTTTCCTGAACAAGGTTTTCTAGAAATGCGCACAGCTTCCATCGTAGCAAACATATTGGATAGCTTAGGCTACGACTTAAAATTAGGAAAAGAAGTCATGAAAGAAGACGAATGTATGGGGAAACCTACTGCAGAAAAGACCCGTCAACACGTGGAGTGGGCAAGAGAAAATGGAGCCGTGGAACGTTTCCTTCCTCATTTCGAGGAAGGTTTCACAGGAATCGTTGCAACAATGGATACGAAGCGACCTGGACCTACCGTCGCTTTCCGCGTTGACATGGACGCTCTACCTATTCTAGAATCTGACACTGAACAGCATGCACCTATGAGTTTAGATTTCCGCTCTACTGCTGAAGGTTCTATGCATGCATGCGGACACGATGCGCATACTTCTATCGGTCTTGGACTGGCTACTATGTTAGCTGGAAATCAGGATAAGTTAAATGGTGTCATCAAGTTGATTTTCCAACCAGCTGAAGAAGGAACACGTGGAGCAAAGGCAATGGCTCGTGCTGGAGTAGTAGACGACGTAGATTACTTCGTTGCTTCTCATATTGGAACAGGCGTGCCACAGCACCATTTTGTCGCAGCAAATAATGGTTTTCTAGCTACGACAAAGCTTAATATTACGTTTACTGGTAAAGCTGCACACGCTGGTAGTGAACCTGAAGTGGGTAAAAATGCGTTACTAGCAGCGGCAAGCGCAACATTGAATATGCACGCTATTTGTCGCCACTCTGGCGGAGATTCACGGATAAACGTCGGTGAACTACATGCTGGATCAGGAAGAAATGTCATAGCCAACCATGCAACTTTGATTGCCGAGACGCGCGGAGAGACTAGTGAAGTAAACGACTATATGAAGGAACAAGTAAAGAATATCGTTGCAGGTGCTGCACAGATGTATGGAATCGACTATACAATCGAAACTGCTGGAGAAGCCGTCAGCGCTAAATGTTCTGAAGACTTAGCTAAAAGATTGGGTGAAATTGCTGAGCAACATTCCTTTATCGAAAAAGTCATGATCACTAGTGAAGATAGTGCCGGTTCAGAAGATGCAACTTACTTCCTCGAATCTGTTCATCAGCATGGCGGTCAAGCAACTTACTGTATTTTTGGTACAGATTTGGCTGCAGGACATCACCATGAATGTTTCGATATCAATGAAGATACCCTTCTTCCAGCGGTGGAAATTTTATTCGAAACTGCAGTAGAATTAAGTCATTCAAATCGTAACGAAGTACAATAACATTTCACTGTTCGATTTATGACTAGACGATATTAAAATCCCCTTACCATTTTGAGATCAAAACTGGTAAGGGGATTTTTTCCTTCTATTAAATAACCTTTATAATGTCTTGTTGAAAAACTCTACAATTAATGTATTCATCGTAATATGATTGGAAAGCTTATCTGTTTGATGTCCCTCATCTTCAAACACGACCAGTTCGACATCCTTCTTCAGTTCACGCATAGTAGCCGTTAACTGCTCTGCCTCACTGACAGGTACTCTAGTATCATTTTTTCCGTGGAACACTAGCAACGGAGCTTCGATACGTTCTAAGTGATTCAAAGGTGCGATTTCTTCAAAGAAGTCATCATCTGCACCAAGCGTTCCATATTCATATTCCCGTAGTTTCCTTCTCCAAGGTCCTGTATTTTCTAGGAAAGTTTTAAAGTGTGAAATACCAACGATATCAACACCGGCCGCCCATAACTCCGGATAATGTGTTAATGCGGCGAGTACCATGAAGCCCCCGTAACTTCGTCCCATAATCCCAATCTTGTCTGGATCAATCGATTTAGTTTTCACTAAATCATCTACCAGACTGGCAAGATCCGCTACAGCATCCATACGTTTTCTTCCGTCATCTAACTGAATATACTTTCTGCCGTAACCTAGACTACCTCGTACATTAGGTGCCACTACTGCAAAACCTTTGGATACCAAGTACTGAATCACTGGATTGAATTCTGCTTTTATTTGGCTTTCAGGTCCACCATGAACATAAATCACTGTAGCCTTTGGTCGCTGTTCATTTGAATAATAGAAGTAAGGAACTTGCAGTCCATCAAATGAGCTGAACTGACATACTTCAGGCTCCACGAGAAGCTGTTCGATTTCTTCACATACACCGAAGTGAGTCAAACGTGTAGAGGTTTTATCGTCCAAATTATATTTCCAAATATCACCTGGCATCAAAGGATTCTTAAGAGCGAAGAGTAGTTCCTGACCTTCAGTCCATGAAAGAGAGTCAATTACGCCACTAGGAATACCAGGTAGAGTTTTAACTTCTTGAGTTGGAATATCATAACGCTTAAGAATAGACGTGCCACCTGCATTTATATTAAGGACGATGAATTTTTGGCATGGAGATAATGAAATCTCTGTAATATCCCATTCGGGTTCACTAGCTAGTAACTCTAGCTCCCCTGCAGATTCCGTATCAAAACGATAAACGGCTAATTTGTCTTTTTCGAAGTCAGACAATACATAGCCCGCTTTTTGATCTTTTGAAAAGACCAGTGATTGGTACCGAGCCTTATTTTGACTAGGTCCGATGTTTAATAGTTCCTGTGTTTTCAGATCAAGTATCTTGTACGTACTAAAGATATTAGTCTCTTGTATTGAAACTACAATACGCGGATATTCTTTGTCTAGCCAGCGTACAGGTGTACAATTCCCATCGAATTCGTAAACTAGTTCTTCTTTTCGTGTGGATAAATCTAGAACGAATACATCAAAAAAACCACTACTTCTTCGATTACTGGAATATGCTATGCTTTTCTCATCATCAGACCAACCACCAAAGTTATTAAAATGCTTTGGTGATAGCACAATTGCTTCAGCATTGCCTTCCGTGTCGATCTTATAAAATTGTTGCTTTTCATTTCCCTCGTAATCCATTCCGACAATTGTCTGCTTGGCACTTGGGGAATGATAAACAGACATGATGCGGTCTTCAAAGTCTCCCAATAATTCTACATCACTCTTATTTTCATCCCAAATATAAGCTTGGGGTATTCCAGATTTTTTACTTATAAACGTAAATTTATTATTTCCTGGATATACAACTGGGTTATACGCATTGATAACATTTAGATAAAGCGAAAGATGGTCTTCCATATTTGCACCTCTTCTGTAATTTTTACACTCAATAATACAAAGCTAAACAAACTAATGAAATAGCCAGAGTCGGAAATGCGATAGCGGCAGCGGCCTTTTTGAATCCACGCTGGATAGAAGTTTTCCATTCAGCCAATTCATGATCTTCATTCAATAAGTCGTCTGTTCTTTTAGATGATCGTGATTGCGGAAATGCTACATACTTAATTTTCTTGAATCCACTCATGAATATTGTTAAGAAGTTAGATTCAATGATCATGACGATTGCATAGACAACCAGACCGACTAACCCTACAAGAAAAGTCATATTAGCCATCTCTACTAGTGAGAAGGATCCCAGTGTACCGATTAATATCCACGTAATGATTGTCATTCCCGCTATAAGTAAAGTTAGCATTCCACATTTCTCCCTATACGCATTTTCATTGAAAACAACCCTCTATCAAATATGATAAAGGGTTGTTTACTGATTACTTAGCTTCTACTTCTGCCCATTTCATGAACGGATAACGGTTTACATAGTTAGCAGAACCTTTAATATTTGTCTTCATTAAATATGTGTTTGTGTAGAAGTGAATTGGCATCATCGGGAAGTCTTCCATTAAGATTTCTTCTGCCTGATGTAACATTTCATAACGTTTTTCTTGATCTTGTTCTACTTTTGATTCCGCCATAATGCGGTCAAACTCTTCATTGACCCATCCTGTACGGTTGTTCGGGCTATCACCTAAGAAATAGTCAAGGTTTACTACAGGGTCAACGAATACACCGATCCAGCCCATACGAGCCATCTGGAAGTTATGAGTTTTCGTAGTTTCAAGATATGTTTTCCACTCTTGGTTCGCAAGCTTAATTTCTACGCCAAGGTTTTGTTTGAACATTTCTTGAGCCGCTTCCGCAATTTTCTTATGGTTTTCATCGGTGTTATAAAGAAGTGTTACTGCAGGAAGTGTAGACCAACCTTCTTCTTCCATACCTTCTTTAAGTAGCTTCTTTGCTTCATCAATATCTTCCTTAAAGTAGTCTCCACCTTCTTCGCGGAAATCTCCTTTAGGCGTATCTGCACCTTCAGGAACCATTGCGTATGCAGGAATTTCACCAGCTAACGTAACATTCTCAGATAGTACTTTGCGATCCACTGCCATACCAAATGCTTTTCTGATTTTTTCATTTGTAAATGGCTCTTTTTCTACGTTAAACATGTACATATATGTTCCGTAGTAAGGTACGATTTCAAAGTCTTCATTACCTTTTTCTGACTCAATTGCATCTGTCGGTAACGTCATCATAAAGTCTAGCTCATCTGTTTTGTACATTTGATAAGCTGTTGTTGCCTCACCAATCATTTTAAATGTGATTTTATCTAATTTCACTTCATCTTCTTTGTAATATTCATCATTCTTTTCAATAACAAGTTCGCTATCATGACTCCAACCTGTCATTTTGAATGGACCATTACTGACATACGTATCGGCTTCTGCAGCCCAATTTGCATCGCTAGATACTAACTCTTCTTTAACCGGATAGAATGTCCACATAGTTAATAGTGTATCAAAGTATCCAAGTGGTGCATTTAATGTAACTTCGAGTGTTCTTTCATCTAAAGCCTTTACAGCAACATCTTCCACAGTACCTTTTCCTTTGTTATACTCTTCTGCACCCTCAATATAATATAAGTAGAAGGCAAATGAGCTCCCTGTGTCTGGATTTAGTACATGTTTCCACGCAAACTCAAAATCATTTGCTGTCAATGGACTACCATCAGACCATTTAGCATCTTCTCGGATTTTAAAGGTATGTGTCTTTCCATCTTCTGAAACTTCAGCTTCTTCAGCAAGACCAGGTACTGTTTTCCCGTCTTGATCGCGTGTATAAAGTCCTTCAAAAACGTGATCCATTACCCAACCAGATGTTGTATCCGTTGCTAACGCAGGATCCATGGAAGGCGGTTCACTCTTCGCGTTCATCGTAATTTCTTGTTTTGCATCTTTTCCTGATGAAGCTTCATCTCCATCATTTTTACCGCCACATGCACCTAGAATTGTTCCTAACGACAAAATCGTTATAAAAAGCCACAATATTCTCTTCAAAATTATCCCTCCTATATGTTTTTATATCTTTGAATCTGTAGTAACTATCCAGCAATCAGTCAGGTATATAAGTGGCAAGCCGTGAAATGATCTTTCTCTACTTCTTTCCATTCAGGCTCTACAGCGGCACATATATCCATAGCGTGTGCACAACGTGTTCTGAATCGACATCCACTAGGAGGATTCACTGGACTTGGCGGATCTCCTTTTAGCACAATACGATCTCTCTTGATCAAACTTGGATCGGCAACTGGAATAGCTGACATTAAAGCCTGTGTATAAGGATGTAATGGATTTTTAAACAAGTCATCACTACTTGCCAACTCCATCATTTTCCCTAAATACATAACTCCGATACGGTCACTGATATGCTTCACCATGCCTAAGTCATGGGCAATAAATAAATACGTAAGTTGTTCTTGTTCTTTTAAATCTTCCAGTAGATTAATTACTTGTGCTTGTATGGAAACATCCAAAGCGGAGATTGGTTCATCAGCTACGATGAATTTGGGTTGTACGGCTAAAGCGCGTGCAATACCTATACGTTGCCTTTGACCACCACTAAACTCATGGGGATATCGCTGAGCATGCTCTGGTCGAAGTCCAACTTTCTCCAATAAGTTATACACTGTTTCCTTTCGTTCTTTACCTTTTGATAACTTGTATCCGTCAATTCCCTCAGCAATAATTTCACCTATACGCATTCTTGGATTCAGCGACGCGTGAGGATCTTGGAAAATAATCTGTACTTCCCGATTGATGATCCGTTGTTCTTTTTTGGTCAGGTTAGCGTAGTTTTTATCTTCAAATGTAATAGAACCCGAAGTAGGTTTGTCCAAGCCTACTACTAATCTTCCTAGACTGGACTTCCCACTACCACTCTCTCCTACCAAACCAAGCGTTTCACCTTTTCTGATAAAAAGTGATATGTCATCAACCGCCTTAACAGTTTTCTTTCCGGCTACAGGGAAATGTCTTTTTAAGTTATCGATTTTAACCAGCACTTCATTCATACATGGCTCCCCCTAACGCAATCACTTCTTCTGCACTTGGCGATTGTTCATCATTTAACCAACATTTAGCGGTATGATTCGGACTGATTTCATAATCCCCCGGCATCTTACTTTCACAAATCTCCATTGCATATTTACATCTCATCACAAATGGACAACCTTTTGGAGGGGCAAACAAATCTGGTGGTGATCCTTCAATAGGTATAAGTCTTTCCTTTTGATCACTATACATATCTGGTATGGACTCCATTAATCCCCACGTATACGGATGTTTCGGTTCTTTAAAGATTTGATTTACTGTTCCTGTCTCTACTATTACGCCTGCATACATAACAGCTACTCGTTCAGCAGTTTCCGCCACTACGCCCAAGTCATGTGTAATCAATATAATCGATGTATTCATTTTATCTTTCAAATCAATCATGAGGTTTAGCACTTGTGCCTGAATAGTTACGTCGAGTGCTGTTGTAGGTTCATCCGCAATAAGCAATTCCGGCTTACACGCTAAAGCGATCGCAATCATTACGCGCTGCCGCATTCCCCCACTAAATTCATGTGGATATTGATTATATCGCTGTTCAGGATTAGGAATACCGACTAGTTTAATCATTTCTAACGCCTGTACCTTAGCTTCTCTTTTACTCACGTTATGATGAATAATGAGTCCCTCTGCGATTTGTGTTCCTATTCTCATAGTAGGATTCAACGATGTCATGGGATCTTGGAATACCATACTAATTTTAGAACCTTTCAACTTACGCAATTCACTTCTCTTTAGTTTCAGCAAGTCTTTTCCTTTATAATGAATAGTTCCACTTTTAATTTTGGAGACCTTTTTAGGAAGTAGACCCATGATTGTTTGAACCGTAACACTCTTTCCACTACCACTTTCGCCTACGATGGCCAAGATTTCACTTTCATTTATATGAAAGGAGACATCTCGTACCGCCTTTACTTCTCCCCCGTAGGTGCTGAAATTTACTTTCAAATTTTTCACTTCTAGCAATTTACTCATGTTGTGCACCTCCAGTTTCCTTATTTCGGATCTAACGCATCTTGAATCCCATCTCCAAATACGTTAAATGCGAACATTGTTAGTGAAATTAGGAACCCAGGGAAGAAGAGTCTCCACCATTGACCGCTTAAGATTACACCCAGTGCATCATTGGCCATTGTTCCCCAACTAGCGAATGGCGCTTGAACACCTAGTCCCAAGAAACTTAGGAAAGATTCAGCGAAGATCGCTGTTGGAATCGTGAATGTTAGATTAACGATAATGATCCCCATTGTATTGGGAAGTAAATGTTTCATAATGATCTTCCTATGGGATGTCCCCATCTTCTCAGCAGCCTGAACATATTCCTGTGATTTCAGCTGTAAAATTTGTCCTCGGATGATCCGGGCCATTCCTACCCAACCTGTAATCGATAGTGCGATAATAATTGCCGTAATTCCCGGCTCCATGATGACCATCAACAAAATTACGATCAACAAGTAAGGAATTCCGTATAGCACTTCAACGATTCGCATTAATACGCTATCGATACGGTCGCCTTTCTTGCCGCGACCAGCCATATAACCAGACACTCCACCTACAATTAACCCTAATATCAAGTCGATGATTGCGGCCACAATACCGATAATTAATGAAACGCGCGCACCATACCAAGAACGCACCCACATATCTCTTCCTAAGTTATCCGTACCGAACCAATGAGCCGATGAAGGCGCTAAATTAGTTTTCGTCAAGTCTTGTCCAGAAGGAGAATATGGAACCATCGACGGACCGAAGATTGCTAGAAATACGATTGCGGCTAGTAAAAAGAATCCAACTAACGCAAGTTTGTTCTTTAAGACACTTAATAATGTATCTTTCCATACACTTAAACTAGGTCGCTGTATCTCATCCGCAATCTTTTTATCCGGATGCAACGGAGTAAATACTGAATCGGTGTTTTGTTTTATAACCACATTAACCCTCCTTACTTGTAAGACTAATTCTTGGATCAATAAGTCTGTATGAAATATCTATCAAGAACAATGTTAATACTAAAATGACACTAAAGAATATGGTCGTACCCATAATTACCGGATAATCTCGGTTAAAAATACTATCTACAAAGTATCGACCAATACCTGGTATTGCGAATATCTTTTCTATTACAAATGTTCCCGTAATCAATGAAACAAATAACGGCCCTATAAAGGAGACGACAGGAAGAATAGCATTTCGGATTCCGTGTTTAATGACAATTCCTGCTGTGCTCAATCCTTTTGCATCTGCAGTTCGAATATAATTCGCATTCATCACATCAATCATGCTGGAGCGCATGAATCTTGCAACTACTGCCAGGGGCATGGAGGCTAATGCGATAGAAGGTAGAACAGTATGCATCCATGTTCCCCAAGTGGCTACGGGGAAGATCCTTAAATCTACTGAAAACACTTTAATTAAAAGTGGTGCCAATATAAAGCTTGGTATCGAAATCCCTATAATAGCTACAATCATAGAAATATAATCTAGGAATCGATTGTGATAAAGTGCGGCAATAATTCCAAGTAGTAGTCCAAAGAAAAGTGCGATGACTAGGGACTGTAAGCCCAAGAAGGCTGACGGTGGAAAACCGGACTTTATAATATCGTTTACAGTTCTTGTGCGCGACTCGATGGAAGGCCCTAAATCAAAACTAGCTAAACCTTTTAAGTACAGCGCATACTGAACCGCTACTGGCTTATCCAGATTGTATTGGGCTCTCATGTTTTCTAATACTTCCGGCGGTAAGACGTCCGCGTCAGATGCAAAAGGATCACCTGGTATAAACTTCATCATCACAAATGTTAAGGTGACAATCACCCATATTGTTAAAATCATTGTTAAAACACGTTTTAATATGTACATTCGGACATTCCCCCTCCCTGCCTTTTACCGAAATTTCAGTCTACTTGATAAGAACTTTTTGACACCTCTAATTGAATCATCGAATTTACCTCTGTAATCTCTTCATGTTTATATAATCTAATTATGAGTTCTGCAATTTCTTCTTGATTTGCTGCCGCTACCTGAATCAATATTGGATAATCTCCAGTAGTTATAGTGATGTAGCGGATGCTACGGATCTTGGATAAATACTCTATAACACTTTCCCAACAATCCGGCTTCACTTTTAACTGAATGATGGCACCTTCTTTTAATCCAATTGTAATAGGATTAATTCGTCCCACGATTTCCAGTATTCCACTGTCAATCAAGTGTGCATATCGCAGCCTCACAGTTTTTTCAGTAACTTCTGTACTCTTAGCTAATTCTCTGAATGACATTCGACCATCTTTTGATAACAGTTTAATAATATGCGTATCTAGTTCATCTAGCTGCTTTATTTAAATCACCCACTTCCGGTAGTTGTCAACTGAATAAGTACTTATATGCATACTACTTTTAAAATGCTAAGGGAATAAACAGTACTTTTTTTCTAAATATGTACTCTTTGTGACACCTTACACGTTATTATAATAACTAAACTATTGGATTGCAACCAATTTTCCGAATCTTTTAAATAACTTTATTATTAATACTATACATCGCACTATAAACTTCTATTTGATAGCGTTTTAGATCCAAAGTTATTATATTTTTTTACTCTCTTACCATTTCATAATAGAAAAACGCCTTGGCATTGAATGAATCCAATGCTCAAGACGTTATGTTATTGCATTATCTAATCTTCTTTTCCACAAATTCTTTAACTGTTTGAATAAACTTTTCGTGTTCATCTTTTACTACTGAGTGACTACTTTCTTCAAAGATTACTAATTCGCTGTTTGGAATTTTTTCACTCATAAGAATGGATCCCTCTACCGGTGTGATCCAGTCATGTCTACCTGTAATAATTAGTGTAGGAACGTGAATGGATGGCAAAAACTCTTCCACATCATACTCTCGTAAAAAACCACCAAACCCTTCGTTTAGTGCTTGATAAGAACGATTCGCACGCTGATCAGCATGATTTCTAGCTAATTCCGCTTCAGGTGTATCTGAATAGCTATAAGAATACATAGGCGCCATCACCTTAAAGTATTCACTTTGCTGTTCTGTCGATTCAAAAGCACCGTCGAATAGAATTTGTGCCATTTCCTTTTGTTTAGGAGTCCCTTTTAGTTTGACAGTTTCTTTTGCCTTCTCTAAGAACTTACCGCTTGGTGCAGTTACGACAAGTAGCAATGACTTGAGATTTTCCTGATACTTCCTTGCATACTCCAATGCAACCATTCCACCATAAGATTGACCCATTAACACAATCTTATCTAATCCTAGATACTTTCTTAGTTCTTCTAGGTCTTCCACGTTATTTTCAAGTGTGTATGTGGATTGTGGTCCTTTTTCTGATCTTCCACTACCACGATAATCAACATAAACGAGCTGCATATCTTCCGCCAATGGACTTAAGGCTGGTTTAAAACCTGTGTGATCTCCTCCTGGTCCTCCGTGAAGAATAAAGCAAACTGGCTTCTCCCGCATAATCGGTCCATCAGGAACAAAACCCATTCCCTCTACATCAAAAAATAACTTTACTCCGTTAACATGAGCGTACATATAAAAACCTCCAATGATTTTGTTTTTGTCATTTACACTATTTCTCAAAAACTTAATCAAGTGTAGCACCACATTTTTATATTGACTAGGTTTGTAAAATCATTTTCTGTAATTTTCAGTCTACTAAGCTAGTTAAAAGATAAATATTTCGCTTTAATTTGAATAATAGAAATTACGATCAAATGGCTGACCTATAGTATTTTAAAGACTATCTATTCAATTCTTGTATATCTTTAAATAGTATTTCAATTTATAACTAAAAATATTTTATCGACAGACCCTAGCTGCATTAATTTATTGCTCGATACTCTTATTTTGACTATTAATTTATTAGGTATAATTAATTATCAAAATTCACTTACACGACATATAACCAGTCCTTTGAGATAGTTTTTAATGACTATTTAGTAAGTAATTAACTAATAATTTATGTAAAAGTTATGCGTTTCACAAAATGAATTACTCTTAAGATTCAATCATGGCCAGTGTATAAATATGGTATAATTAAGGTAGAATAACAAGTAGTTTTTACCATACTATCGTTGCTATTTCACACTGAACGAATAATTATCTAGATTTTTCGGAAGGGGATTTTCCAGATGAATGAATATAAGAGTATTCTCGTCGCGGTAGATGGATCAAATGAGGCTAAATGGGCTTTGCATAAATCGATTGAGGTGGCAAAGCAAGAAGTTGATGCGAGGCTACACATCGTCAATATCATTGATGTTTTCTCTATTGATGAGGAGGATGCTTCCTTTCTGGAACGTGAAAAGCAGCATATAGTGGATCTGCTAAACAGCTATGAAACCATTGCCAAAGAAGAGGGACTTGAACACGTGGAAACACATATCAAGCACGGTGATCCAAAAATCAATATTTCCAAGGATCTCGCTCTTGTAGTAGAAGCTGATTTAATCGTCTGCGGTGCCCAAGGCTTGAAAAATGTCGAGCATTATTTCCTCGGCTCTGTATCAGAAGCCATCGTTTTAACTGCAAAATGTGACGTATTGGTCGTTCGACAAAGCGATATGTAATATAAAATGCCTGTGTAACAGCGGAAGATACCATCCTCTGTTGCACAGGCATTATTTTATTTTTTACTTACGATTTCCAATCCCTTTATTTCGAGCAAATACTGAAGACTTTCGCGGAAATTCGTAAAAGCACGAATCTGATTAAAATTGGACACATTGGATAATATCAAGTTTTGTGCAAACTCAGGTGAAAATCCTACAAAAACGGTTTCTGTCCCCATTAATTGTAGCACGCTGACTAACTCATTGATTTTTTCACTCAACAACTCATATCCCATATTTTCTTCTACGGAAAAAGAACCAATATCAGTAAAATCAAATACTACTGTATGTATATTATTAGATGATATTCTTTGTACAACTTTATCCTGAATATGTATAAAGCGTCCTACCGAAAGAGCACCCGTTAGAGGAACCAAAATTGTTTCGGGCACAATAGAAGGTATAATAGGAGCCGACAAGTCTTCTATTATTTTTTCATAAGCTACTATCTTTTCTTTTAACTCTTTAATTTGTTGTGTGGAACTTGTTTCTTTATTCATAGAAGGATTTCCTCACCTTTCCAAGTAAAACTTTTAGTTTCTACAATGTATTTTTATTAAACAATTATACCATAGGTCAATCTACTCCGACGGAATCAAATCATTTCAAATCGTTGAAACTAAGTTTCTAACACGATAAACTAAGCTAAAACCATCCAATAAAAGGAGATTCATTACATGGCTTATCAAGCAAACATAACTGAAACGAAGGAACTTATTCAGCAACTCGTATCCATTCCAAGTCCTTCCGGTTACACGAAACAAGTAATTTCTTTTGTAGAGGACTTTTTACAGGCATATAATGTGGAAACTACACGCAATCGTAAAGGTGGATTAATCGCCACTTTACCGGGTACAAATGATAAAGAACACCGTATGTTAACTGCCCACGTCGACACACTGGGTGCGATGGTCAAGGAAGTGAAAAGTAATGGTCGTCTAAAACTCGATTTAATTGGCGGCTATCACTACAATTCAATTGAAGGTGAGTATTGTAAGATTCATACGGCATCCGGCAAGACGATTACGGGGACGATCTTACTCCATCAAACGTCTGTACACGTGTATAAAAATGCTGGTACCGCAGATCGCAATCAAGTGAACATGGAAGTCCGCATCGATGCAAAAGTACATACCGCAGAAGAAATTCGCAAACTCGGTATTGAAGTTGGGGATTTCGTCTCGCTTGAACCACGCGTAGAAATCACGGATAATGGCTTTATTAAATCCCGCCACCTAGATGATAAAGCGAGTGTTGCCATCTTGCTGCAACTTATCAAACATATCCAAACAGAAAACATTGTGTTGCCTTACACTACCCACTTCCTGATTTCGAATAATGAAGAAATTGGATATGGCGGTAACTCTAATATTACTGAGGAAACAGTAGAGTACTTGGCTGTCGATATGGGGGCCATGGGGGACGGTCAGACAACGGATGAGTACACAGTGTCTATTTGCGCAAAAGACTCTAGCGGTCCTTACCACTATGGATTACGCAACCATCTAGTAGAGCTAGCCAATAAAAATGACATAGGATACCAAATTGATATGTATCCACACTATGGCTCTGATGCATCCGCGGCTATTAAAGCGGGCCACGATATTATACACGGCTTAATTGGTCCTGGAATTGACTCTTCCCATGCGTTTGAACGTACACATGAGGATTCTTTGAAAAACACTTCACAATTGATCTATTATTATTTGCTATCCGATCTTCAAAACTATTAAACCAAAAAAAGGTACTGGGCATTTAATGCTCTAGTGCCTTTTCGATTCATTGACATTACGTGTGAAATAACAAATAATAAGAGGTAAGCGCTTTCAAATTGTCAGTCAGTTCTATCAAATACAGCGAGAGCGGTTCCTGTTTTTTCTATATGGAACAGTTCTCTATAGGGAGCAAATACACATGGCATTCACGAGTTTAAACCAACTGATCGAGCATGCGGAACAGGACAACACTCCGATATACGAGTTAATGATTCTGTCTGAAATTAAACAAAAAGGCATGCAGAGAGAAACTATCATCAAGAAAATGTCGGAACAATTTACCGTTATGGAAGAAGCAGTTCGTAAAGGAACGACTACTTCCGTTATGTCACGGACGGGATTAACAGGTGGAGATGGGCAACGTTTATATGATTACGCGAAACAAGGCAATTCATTCGTTCATCCTTCAACACTAAATACCGCAGCAAACGCATTAGCTGTATCTGAAGTAAATGCGAATATGGGAAGAATCGTTGCCACTCCTACAGCCGGTTCGGCAGGAATCTTACCTGCCGTTCTCGTGCATGCACTTGATACGGGCAAGTACACACGCGAACAAATCGTTTTATCTATGTTCACGGCGTCTGCGCTAGGGTTGGTCATCGCAAACCGCGCTTCTATTTCAGGAGCCGCGGGAGGATGCCAAGCGGAAGTCGGTTCTGCTACAGCAATGGCGGCAGGTACATTAGTGGAACTTGCTGGTGGTACGCCTGATCAAGTCGGACACGCAATCGGTATTGCACTGAAAAATTCATTGGGACTTGTTTGTGATCCAGTAGCAGGCCTAGTAGAAATTCCTTGTATTATTCGAAATGGATTGCATGCTATTACAGCTGAAGCTGCAGCAGACATGGCGATGGCAGGTGTAGTGAGCATCATCCCTCCTGACGAAGTCATTCATGTAATGCACGAAGTGGGACAGCAAATGCCTGAATCATTACGCGAAACAGGCATTGGCGGATTGGCCGGCACTCCAACAGGGCAAAAATTAAAGAATCAAGTATTCAGTAATGACAAGGGCAATAAAGAAAAGAGTAAAGGGGCTCCAGCTAAATACCAGAGCGCCTACGAAATCATTGGACCTGTTATGATTGGTCCTTCGAGTTCACATACTGCCGGTGCTGTACGAATAGGCAATGTTGCATATCAGTTGCTGAATGAACAACCAACACACGCGAAATTCTCACTAATGGGCTCTTTCGCTACTACTTATCAAGGTCACGGTACTGACTTAGCATTGCTTGCTGGTGTCATGGGTTTCAATACGACAGATGAAAGAATTCCACATGCAAAAGAGCTAGCTGAAAAAACAGGATTACATTACGAGTTCACGAAGCGTGTGCTCGGCAGCTATCATCCGAATACTGTCCTCGTGGAATTGACTGGACCCACCAACTCCATAAAAGTCCTTGCCAGTTCACTTGGTGGCGGTAAAATTGAAGTACAAGAACTAGACGACTATCCTTTAAAATTCTCTGGCGAACGACCTGCACTCCTAATTCGTCATACGGATCAAAAAGGTGTCATCGCCGATCTTCTTGGGATTCTTTCAAGAAAAGGAATCAATATTGCACGTATGGCCAACGAACGGTTTGCGATTGATGGACCCGCCATCACGATTTGTGAAATCGATAGTCAAGTAGACGATGAAATGTTGGCAGTATTGAAACGCGATGTTCCGATTATCGATGATATAGTATTAGTAGAAACAGAGTAAAAAAGCAGTAAAACACCAGACCTGAAGACACTTTCCATCGTCTTCGGGTCTGGTGTTTTTTTACGGTATTCTTATAAATCCGAGTTTCACTTTTCCATCCAAGCTGGTTTGCCGAAACCTTTAAATTCAGATTCAATCACTTCTAAAAATTGCTCGGATTCTACTACTTCAATAATATCTTTCGCGAATTGCTTATCTACATTTTCTGTTTTGACAGCTACGACATTACGGAACTGGTCCGGCATATCTTCTAAAGCTAGTGCGTCTAACAAATCCATATTTGCCGCAATTGCAAAGTTACCAGGTACCGCGGCCAAATCAGACCCTTCCACCGAACGAGGTAATTGTCCCGCTTCCACCGGCTGAATGACTAAGTTTTTCGGATTTTCCGCGATGTCTTTTTCAGATGCCGTCAATTGGTCAATTTCTTCATCCATTTTCACTAATCCTGCATCTTCCAATACATATAATGTTCTCGCAGCGTTTACTGGATCATTGGGAATAGTAATGGTTGATCCATCTTCAATTTCGTCAAGAGACTTATATTTATTTGAATAGATACCTAATGGCGCTGTCGGTACGATAATCAACTCAGAGAGTTCCATATTGTTTTCTTTCTCGAAGTTTTCTAAGTACGTAATATTTTGGAACAAGTTCGCATCAATATCTCCACTGTCCAACGAAATATTCGGCTGAATATAGTCGCTGAATTCTGTGATTTTAACCGTATATCCTTTTTCCTCAAGACCAGGTTGTATTGCCTTTTTTAGCATGTCACTATAAGGACCTGCTGTTGCACCAAAATGAATATTTTTATCATCATCCGACTTTTCAGTAGACTTTTCTCCTCCACAAGCTGCCAATGCTGCAACCAACGCAGTAAGAATGAATGCAAGTACCAGTTTCTTCATAAATCCATCTCTCCCCTATTATCTTTTATCTATCATTTTTGAAAAACGATCTCCACCAAATTGAATCAACTGTACTAGCACTATTAAAATGGCGACAGTGACTAGCATAATACTGTCATCATATCGATAGTAGCCGAAACGAATAGCTAAGTCCCCAATTCCGCCTCCACCAACAAATCCAGCCATTGCTGAATAGGCAACTAAGTTGATTAACGTCAGTGTAAGTCCTTGGATAATGCTCGATTTAGATTCAGGTAGTAACACGTTCCAAATAATCATCCACGGCGAAGCACCCGTTGAAATGGCTGCCTCTATAACCCCTTTGTCTATTTCACGCATGGATGTTTCAACGATTCTCGCAAAGAACGGAATTGCTGCTACAGAAAGCGATACACTTGCAGCTGCCGGTCCAATTGTATTTCCAACGATCAGTTTCGTCAAAGGTATTAAAGCTACAAGTAGAATAATGAATGGAATTGAACGAATAATATTGACGAAAAAACCTACAACCGAATTAATTGCCCGGTTCTCTAAAAATAATCCTTTGTCTGTTGTAAATAACAGGACGCCAAGAGGTAATCCAATAATTAGCGCAATCGTTAGGGAGATACCGATCATATAAAGAGTTTCACCAAATGCTTTTGTAATGTCCGGCATGAGTTCCATGATGTGGGCTAGATCAAACATGTTGGCGGATCACCTCCACTTGTGCGTTTTGTTTGAGTATGTATGCAATTGCTTGCTTGACTTCTTGACGTTCACCTTGTAATTCCATTAAGAAAATTCCAAGTGCTCGTTCTTGAATATATTCAATCGATCCATGCAAGAAGTTTCCTTTGACCTTGTACTTCTGCATCGTATCGGAAATCACACCCTCCATCGCTACTTCACCTTTAAATGTGATCTTTATTAGTGTCCCTGCCAAATTCGACATGACCGCTTCAGGGATATCATAAGACACTACACTGCTAATAAATTCCTTCGTCAAAGGTTGAACTGGATTAGAAAAGATGTCATACACTTGTCCTTCTTCAATAACTTTTCCATCTTGCATAATCGCCATGCGATCACAAATCTCTTTTACAACATTCATCTCATGCGTAATTAATACAATGGTAATATTCAATTCTTTATTGATCTTTTTCAGCAATCGTAAAATAGACATCGTCGTATTTGGATCAAGTGCAGATGTAGCTTCATCACAAAGCAAAACGGAAGGATTATTGGCCAGAGCTCTCGCTATACCGACACGTTGTTTCTGGCCCCCACTCAACTGCGCAGGATATACATGACGTTTTTCAGAAAGACCTACCATTTCAAGAAGTTCTAATACACGCGTCTCTATTTTGTCCGAAGGCATTTTTGCTGCCCGTAAAGCGAAAGCGATATTTTCGAAAATCGTCTTTTGGCTAATTAAATAAAAATGCTGGAAAATCATTCCGATCTTTAAACGTGCCTGTCGAAGCTGTGCTCCAGATAATTTCGTTAAATTCACTTCATCAATCAAAATAGTACCGCTCGTTGGCTTTTCTAATAAATTCAAACAGCGTATAAGAGAACTTTTACCCGCTCCAGAATATCCAACAATACCAAATATTTCTCCAGTCCCGATGTTAAGTGATACATCATCTACACCTTTTACCACTCTCTCTTTTGTCTGATATACTTTAGACAAATGTTGAATTTGGATCATATTCTCACTTCTTTCTGTATTCCAGCAGCCAAAGAGTATAAGTATAGCTGGAATTAAAATTTCTTTATAAATAAAAAACTTCTTTCATTTTTCTAAATGAAAGAAGTACTGATATATTCTCAGCTTATCTCTCAGATGGAAAACCATGCTGTAGGATTTGGCACCTTCCTTGATCCTTCCAAGGGGTTGCTGGACTTCATAGGGCCTTTCCCCTCAGTCGCTCTTGATAAGAGATTGCTATTCATTTAGATGCGTAAAACATATACTAATCTGAATTAATAAAACTGTCAAGGTGAATAACGACAATTCAATATAATATCCGACTTTTTAGATCAGTGTTATTTATTATTACGTAGTTTTCACGATTGTTTCGAATCAAATAACAATTCTTTTATTGAAAAGTTTAGTATGTTCTATGTATACTAATTGAAAATACATATCAAAGAAAGAAGGAATAGACTATGGCTTTGTCCAACCGATTACAAAATCTCCCTCCGCATTTCTTTACATTATTATTAAAAAAAGTGGAAAAAGCTATGGACGAAGGCAGAGATGTCATTAATCTGGGGCGCGGTAATCCTGATCAGCCCACACCTCCTCATATTATTAAAGCATTACAAGAAGCCGTTGAAGATCCCGCCACACACGGTTACTCACCTTTCCGTGGAACACCGGCTTTAAAACAAGCCGTTGCTGAATACTATAAGCGAGAATACGATGTGGTGATTGACCCTGAAACAGAAGTCGCGGTACTAGGTGGCACAAAAATTGGTGTCGTCGAACTTCCTTTAGCTATCATGAATGAAGGTGACTTATTATTGCTTCCAGACCCCGGTTATCCTGACTATTTATCAGGCGTGAGCTTAGCGGGTATTCGCTATGATACGATGCCACTCCATAAAGAGAATGGATTTCTACCTGATTATGACAAGCTAACTAACGATCAGAAAAAAGATGCCAAGCTCATGTACTTAAATTATCCAAGTAATCCGACTGGCGTTACAGCAACACCAGCGTTTTATGAGGAAACCGTGGCATTTGCCAAAGAAAATCAGATTGCTGTTTTACAAGATTTTGCCTATGGCGGCATTGGGTTTGAAGGTAAGAAACCAATTAGTTTTTTACAGACAGAAGGTGCGAAAGAAGTCGGGATTGAAATGCTTTCTCTATCCAAAATGTATAATATGGCAGGATGGCGTGTAGGTTTCGCTGTAGGAAATGCAGAAATCGTAGAAGCATTAAATGTATTGCAAGATCACTTATTCACTAGCTTATTCCCTGCTGTGCAACGTGCTGCAATCGAGGCTTTGACAGGCCCTCAGCAATGTGTTGAAGAGTTAGTCGAATTGTATGAAAGACGTCTAACAGTTTTGCTGTCAGAATGTAAACGCATCGGTTGGGATGTAACGGCTCCCACCGGCTCATTCTTCGCTTGGCTTCCTGTTCCTGAAGGATTTACGAGTGAAGCCTTCGCTGACTTGTTATTGGACAAAGCAGATGTTGCCGTATCGCCAGGCAATGGTTTTGGTGTTCACGGAGAAGGATATATACGTGTCGGTTTATTAGAAAGTGAAGACCGCATGCGAGAAGCCATGCACCGCATTGAAAAACTAGACGTATTTAAATAAGACAAAAACCTTCTCTTTTATTCCATAAGCGTTGGAATAAAAGAGAAGGTTTTATTTGTAGTTAATCAAGCTCTACGGCATCAAGTAAAGCACGTACTTCATCTGTCGTATTGGTATTCATCAATTCATTCCGCAGTTCAGCTGCTCCACGGAATCCTTTTACGTAAATCTTGAAGAAACGACGAAGCGGCTTGAATAGTCGTGGCTCTAGTTCAGTTGAATATTTGTCAAAAAGATCTAGATGCAGACGTAAAAGATCTAATAATTCTTTGTGGTCATGTTCTCTCTTTTCCACTTCAAAGGCAAATGGATTATGGAAAACTCCCCGTCCGATCATGACACCATCTACTCCGTATTTCTCAACAAGTTCTAGTCCCATTTGACGATCCATAATATCTCCGTTGATTGTCAACATCGTGTCAGGCGCAATCTCGTCACGAAGTTTCTTGATCTCGGGAATCAAATCCCAATGTGCATGTCCTTTACTCATTTCTTTACGTGAACGCAAGTGTATCGATAGATTGGCAATATCCTGTTCCAATACATGTCTAAGCCAAGTACGCCATTCATCAATATCTGTGTAACCAAGACGCGTTTTCACACTGACCGGTAGTCCCCCTGCTTTTGATGCTTGAATAATTGCAGCCGCTGTTTCAGGGTGATTGATTAATCCACTACCTTTTCCTTTCGCAGCCACATTCGGTACTGGACATCCCATATTTATGTCAAGCCCCTTAAACCCAAGCTCTGCCATGCCGATACTCATTTCACGAAAATGTTCCGGTTTATCTCCCCAAATATGAGCAACAATGGGCTGCTCATCTTCAGTAAATGCTAAACGTCCACGCAAACTATAAATTCCCTCCGGATGACAAAAACTTTCGGTGTTTGTAAACTCCGTGAAAAACACATCAGGTCGTGCAGCTTCTGCTATCACATGACGAAACACAACATCTGTCACGTCTTCCATCGGTGCTAATATGAAAAATGGCCGAGGCAACTCGCGCCAAAAATTATTACTCATTGTTCATTTCAATTCCTCTCATCGTAATTCGCACTGTTCTTTTTTGAAGCAGATGCCAATTATATCATTATACAAAAAATGAGGCGGTGAATTCCACTATCTATGAGATGATACCAAAAAAAATTAGAACAACCTACTACACTGTACTATTTTGGAGAAACTTCATCCGACACTAGACACAACAAGGTTTTAGCGCCTTATACGATTTCATAAAAAAAATGCCGCTACGTAAAATTAAGTAGCGGCTAAAATATACTCTAGCTTATATACAGGTAAATAATCTTACTGTTATCTTCGTGAAATGTTTTCCTGACCTAGTGCTTTCATCAGTGATACTACCATCAGCAGCATGACGAATGAGAATGGTAAGGCGGCTATAATAATCGTATTTTGCAATGCCCCCAGACCCCCAACCCATAACAAGATCAATGCGATGGATGATTGGATAACACCCCATACAATCTTCACGCTAGTTGGCGGCGTGAGTGAACCGTATGTCGATTGCATACCGAGAACAAATGTCGCAGAGTCAGCACTTGTTACGAAGAATGATGCGATTAATAGAATAGCAATAGCAGAAATGAAGAATGACCATGGCAATTCATTAAACATCTCGAAAATGACTAGCTCCGTTTTAGAGCCGGCGATATCGGCGATACCTGTAAGCTGCATATTCACAGCTGTCGTACCAAATGCAGAAAACCAAAACGCACATAGTAATGTCGGTACCAATAGAACACCGACCATGAATTCTCGAATTGTACGACCTTTTGAAACGCGTGCTATGAACATACTGACAAACGGCGCCCATGAAATCCACCATGCCCAGTAAAAGATAGTCCAGTCAAACAACCATTGTTGATTGTCTACGTTAAGTGGTGCTGTGCGGAGGCTCATCTCTACCAGATTCCCAAGATAACTACCGAATGACTCCGTGAACATATTCATGATTAATAGTGTAGGTCCTAAAATCACAACAAATGCGAGTAGTAACACGGCTAGAACGAGGTTCAAGTTGGATAAATACTTAATTCCTTTACTCAGTCCTGACCACGCAGATGCAATGAATAGGACGGTAACGATTGCGATAATGATAAATTGAGAGAATGTCCCAATTTCAATACCAAACAAATAATTAAGGCCTGCATTAATTTGAACAGCACCAAAACCGAGAGTGGTAGCAACGCCGAACGCAGTTGCAAAGACAGCAAGAACGTCTACGAATATCCCCCACGGACCATCCATTTTATTACCGAAAATCGGTTTCAATGTTGCTGAAATTAAACCAGGTGAACCTTTACGAAACTGGAAGTAAGCCAGTGCTAATGCGACAACTCCATACATGGCCCATACATGGAGGCCCCAGTGGAAGAAAGATTCTCGTAAGCCTTCCTTAAATGCTTCATTAGTACCTGGATCCTCAGTTGCGGGACTGACGAAATGTGACAGCGGTTCAGCTGCACCATAGAACACTAGACCGATTCCCATTCCAGCTGAAAACAGCATAGCAATCCACGTAATTGTAGAGAATTCAGGTCGATCCGTGTTCTTCCCCAGACGGATCTTGCCGTACGGACTGAAGATGAGGAAGATACTTAATAACAATAAAGAGGATAGCAGTAGCAGATAATACCATCCAAATGATGATGCGACAAAATTCTTGGCATTACTCGTAATTTCCTCGAAACTATCCGAAGCGAATGCCCCATATCCGACAGTAATGACGATTAATGCGATAGTAATGTAAAAGACATTTGATATTTTTCTCATGTTTCTCCTTTCGAATTGAGGCTATTTGTTCGTGTAATGAACGATTTCTAACTATACATATTCTTTTAGAAAAACGCAAAAGAGAAAGATACATGCAAACATATAGGTAGAGTTGTTTTATTTTTTCATAAAGCGTTACAAATATAGACAACATCTAGCAATAAACGATAATGAGATAAAGAACCGTGTCTAATTATGAAGGCAGAAAATATATTAATAACGACTTTATGCCTACTATAGCGTACTTTTAATTCTCAATAAATGTGCTTCATTCAACATAAAGTGTTGCTGCTATTATTTTATATTTAATCAATACTGAGTTTTTTTGCAATTAAAAAAGGTTACACTACGTGTATTGGAGGAATTGCCATGCAAATTAGTATTGAATGGACATATAAGTCGCGTAACGGAAAGATCACTGTTTTTCATTCAGAGGAAATGTCAGCAGAAGAAGCCATAATGTTTGGCTTGGATATAGAAAAGACTGGCCGAGTAAAAGATATTATTTTTGTTGATCCACATGATAGCTCATGGACGTTGAAAGAATTAAAGACCTACGTAAAAGGGATTGAAACAGAACCACATAACATCAGTATTTATTTTGATGGTGGCTTCGATTGGGACACGAAGACGGCCGGACTTGGTTGCGTCATCTATTATGATCAAAACGGCAAGTCCTATAGGGTAAGGAAAAATGCTTTCGTCGAAGGTCTAACTTCAAATAATGAAGCAGAATATGCCGCACTTCACCTTTGCTTGCAGGAGTTAGAGATTCTTGGAGTACACCACTTGCCTATCTCTGTACTCGGTGATTCACGTGTTGTTATCCATCATTTAACCGAAGAATGGCCTGTCATCGAGGAAGATTTGTATCGCTGGGCAGATAGAATTGAAGCGAAGATGAAATCGCTTGGATTAGAACCACAGTATGAGCTCATTTCTCGAAAGTTAAATAACGAAGCAGATCGACTTGCAACTCAAGCTTTGGCGGGTGTTGAGATTATGGCAAATAGCGAAAGGTAAATAGTACGTAGAACAAGAAAGATCATAATGAAATATCATACTAACTTACTTGCTTAAACAATAGTCTAAATAGTAAGATATACTAGTATAGGCCCACTAAGTTCTTTAGCGTTCCTATACATGAATAACTATTAATGAGGAGTGAGTTATGTGAGAAAAGTATTATTTTTAATTACGGTACTAGTTTTGAGCTTTTCCTTTAGTCTTCCTACTGGGACAGAAGCAGCTACAAAAACAACTACCATGTATGTAAGTGCAAAGAGTGACATCGTCCTCCGCGTAAAGCCTGCCAAAAATGCAGAGCGAGTGGGAACAATTAAAAACCATTCGAAGGTAACGGTCTTTTCTTCATCTAACGGTTGGTCGTATGTACAAGCAGGAAAGAGTAAGGGATATGTTTATACATCTGCTTTATCCAAGAAAAACCCTAACGCCAGCCCCGCTCCAACTACTGTCACAAAAGGTTTGACCCCTGTTAATGGCTTAACCCTAACGTATTCCCCTTCTTTTTTCGATGATACAAAAGAAAATTTTGTTGTAAAAAAAGATGGTGAATTCACTTTTCTATTCAATAAAGGAGACACACTCTATCCTGACTATTCCAGCTATACGTATATCGAGGATAAAAATAGACTGATGATCGGCGTATCTGATTCGGATGTTATATTTGTAGATGTGTTATATCCATTGAAACAAGGAACGTACGCAAAATCTGCTTACGATAATTCCAAAGTTTTAGTAGAAAGCACGACGAAAACGATCAAGGTAAAGGCAGGTACGTTTAAAAACGTTGTAATTTTGCGTCACAAAGACGGTTCACGCGAATATATTGCAAAAGGTATCGGGATCATCAAGAGTACAAACAACAAAGGAACTATTATTACAGAGCTAGTATCAGTTAAAGCAAAAAAGTAATGCACACTAATGAATAATTGCTGCCAATGAGCTTCCCTAGGCAGCAACTTTTTATATTGATCTGAATTAAATAAACTGAATAATTTCTTGTTATTCTATAGAATACTATTCAACTATTTACTTATATACAAAAAAGGCTTCATTCAACGTAACGCCCTGTGGAATGAAGCCTTTTTATATAATTATTTATCATCCTCAATTTTAGTAATCGAAACGCCACGTTCCTTAAACACGGTTTGCGCTACCGATAAGGCATTTAGTACACTCGGGAATCCTGTATAGGGAATCAAATGCATAATGCATCCAATGATTTCATCCGGTGTTAAACCGACGTCAAGTCCCGTTTTGATATGCATCTGAATTTGCGGTTTTCCTTGTGCTACAAGCGCTGTAATCGTGGTCAGCACTTTTTGCTTATTGTCGAGTCCAGGTCGTGAATAAATATCACCGAATGCGAATTCTACAACGTACTTGGTCAAATCGGGAGCAACATCTTTAAAACTATCACCAATCTCCATCTCACCTGCTGGATTGTCCTCACTTGATAATGTGAGTTCCATTAACTTTTCTAAACCACGTTGATAACGATCCTCTGCCATTTTTAAAAACCCCCTGAATATTTTTGTCTGCCATTTCATCAAATGGCGCTATTCATTTCATTGTACCAAAATTTAAGATAAATCCAAATTTTGCATCTATTATTTTATAAGTATTTATTCTATTCTATTTTTTAGGCATAAAATGTCTAAATTAATTCAATCATTATTAGAAAGGTTCTTTATCGTTTATACTTAAGGAAACAAGTATGGGGGTCTGTACGATGGATTTTAAAAACGTAGAGGAACAAATCATACAAAAGTATAAAGATGATGAAAATTTGATGATTCGTCTATTTGTCCAATGGTGCGTGAATCATAAACTGAATCCACAAGCTCTTTATCAAAAAGCCTATCCTGAACAGCGGGAGAACCCTGCATTAAAAGAAGTAATGGAAAACGACGATGGATTCGAAGAGCTTCATATTGATAATGAAACCATGCTCGATGTACTTCAGATGTTTGGAAATGATGACCTGGCATTTGTGGTTGCGGATGAAATACAGAATTTTAAAGTATAATATTTTTTATTAAGCGTACTGATTTTGATGAAAACTACTGTATCCCTACTGTTTCTTACTATGACAAGAACTAAAAATGTGTCTGCAACGGAATTCACTTCTGATGCAGGCACATTTTATAAGATCTTAGTTCCCTCTCGTCTACCTACCACTAACATAGCTGAATATAGTACAAGAGCTATTCCCATAACCTGCAATGGTCGCAACTGATCTCCAAGAAACAGTACACCAATGAGAACTGCGACAATGGGTTCTATCGTTGCCAGAATGGATGCCTTTCCTGCTTCCAAATACTTCAGTCCTGATGTATACAACACATACGCTGCCACAGTAGAAACCAATGCAAGTAATAAGGACGAAATCCATACATCAACATGCTGAAATTTATCGAACTTGCTCCACACATCACTCGTCAAAGACATGAATAGTCCCATATAAAAAAATGTGTAGGTAGTAATCGTCAGTGCGGAATATCGTTTTGTCACTGGCTTCGTTAGTACACTATATAAAGCGTAGCAAAAGCCGGATAGAATCCCCATGAATAGCGTCTTGCCAGGGATACTTGCCGACCCATACGGTAAAAGTCCAACTACGAATGCACAGCCGATCATTGCGAATACTAGCGACAATCCCTTTTGTAAAGTCAGCAACTCCTTGAAGAAAACCCTTGATAAGATCATGACAAATAACGGTCCTGTATATAGTAATGTTACAGCTACCGATAAACTCGAACGAGAAAACACCTCAAAGTAAAAGTAATTAAATAAAGCAAGACTAAAAATCCCTGCGCTCGCGAAAAAAACATGGTCTTTTAACCGGGTGTGTAACTGGTTACGAAAAAACATCACCATGATGATAAACAAAAAGATGAAACTAAAAATCCCGCGAATTGCTACAACATCCCACGCAGTGAAACCTTGATCATAAAGCGGTGCTATGAATAAACCGATTAATCCCCAGCAGACCGCTCCTGAAATAGTCAATAAATAGATTTTCATACTCGCCTGTGCTTCCATTTTTCTTTCATCCCCGTTCTTTTCCCAAAAGATGCCCCATTTATGTATAGTAGTTTGCATACCGCATTATTAAAAAGAGTCGATAACTTCAAAACTAATTGCTTCATGACTTTCTTTTCTCATTTGTATTAATTTATGTCGGGATTGATCTGACAAACACCGGATGCTACTTATTCAAATACTTAAGTACTTCGCACGCATTTTATTGTATGATTATTTAATACATACAATAATGTCTACTATGAGGAGGTTTCGCATGGATGTTGTCCCAGTAACGTATTCCGATGAACTTCAAGATATAGTGAAAAATTCTCATCAATTGAACGACTGCTTTTCGGAAAAAGAAGTAGTGGATTACATCAGCAAGTTAGCTAAAGTTGAAGTAATGGATATGTATATCCATCATTATAAGGATCATATAACCAGTCGGGTCATTTATGAAGCAATTACACAAGCATTCCACATTCAATTAACTCTTGCTCCCGTTCTAACACTTGCAAAGCTGCGTTCTTTTGAAGCTCATACCCTAAAGGTTTATGAAAACTGCTCCGGACCCTCTTCGCAAGCTCTATTGGACTTATATTTAGACCATCATAATTATCGCGTGACAGGTAAAGAAGTCCGAACAATGATTAACCACTATTTTGGTATGAATTTAGTTGGAATTGATAAATTGGGGAAAACCAGAATTTCTTTGTATTCAAAAGGTCAGTGGCTCGTGAAAGATAATAAAGACTTATTTGTCATTCATACTGGCACAAATGATCTAGACGTGAAAATCTACTGTACAGACTACTTTACGGAGCGTACTGGATTAAAAAGCATACCCACTCAACTACAGCAATCTTTAGCAGGCATGGGATACAGTTATAATCCAAGAGTCGATGCGTATTACTTTTCAAATCCTTCAGGCACTACCGTTTCCAATGAATTTAAAGGAGATACAATAGATGCGATTGTAAAAGTTACACATGCATTGTACCCAACTATCTGATGAATACAAATAACCCGAAGTAGATGCTCAGGTAGCGTCTACCTCGGATTTTTTACTTTCCAAAGGAGGATAGAAACTTCACACGATCTCCCATTGGAGGTATTGTATTATCAATCAAGGAAATTTCAAGAATGGATGGCCCGTTCACGTTCATCAGCTCATCTATTGCTTCTTCGGTTAGATCCTCCATCGTTTCCATTCGTTTACTCGGTATGTTCATAGCCGCAGCCATAGCTGCAATATTCACCGGTTCTTGTTCAAACGATGGATGGGACCGCTTATATTGCAACGAATGTCCATGATAGACCATTCCTAAGCGTGCATTATTCATCACTACAAATAAAATCGGCAATCTATGTTCTTTTGCGGTGAGGATTTCCATACCGTGCATGAAGAAACAACCGTCACCCGTAACGCAAACTACTGGACGTTCAGGCTCAGCAAGCTTCGAACCAATTGCAGAACCTATACCGCTCCCCATCGCCCCAAAATGTACATTAATATCAAATGTATCGGACTCCACCACTTTCATATCATGAATGATATACGCCATGAACTCACCTATATCGACGGTATATCTAGTATCGCGGGGAGCATATTTTTGCAGGCGCATCAATACATTTTTCGTATTGTACTCTTCACTATCCGCTCTCCCTATTTCTTGCTTCGTAAATGCTTGATCATTTGTCGGCAAGTTCAAAGTTTTTAATTCATCTAGTAACGCGGTCAAGCTTAAATCTATGTCTCCCAAAACAGCAGCATCCACTTCATATTTACGATTAAAAACGGATGAATCGTAATCCAGTTGAATAGTGTACCGACCTTTAGTGAGATTGACGTTCCAATTATTCGTAGCCGTCTCGCCTAAACTGGAGCCTACTACCAGTAAAGCTTCACCATCACTCCCATTGATCAATGAAGAAGCGGCGTCATGACCGGCAAAGCCGAAGACGCCAGCGTGAAGTGGATGATCTTCTGTAATATAGCCTTTTGCTTGTGGTGTTGTAATAATTGGCCACTTGAGCATCTCCGCTAACTCAAGTAACTGATCGACAGAGTTTCTAATACCTTGTCCTACAAAAATATATCCATCCTGTTTATTAACGAGCTCTCTTGCAACAGACTGTATGACGTTTTGATCCGGAACTATCGGCGTTCTTTTTCGCGGAGCCGGTATTTCAGGAGACTCAATTGGATTGATCTGGATATCTATCGGCATGGCGATATGGACAGGACCCGGTACACCGGAAATCGCTATTTCACAAGCCTTTACCACTTCGCCAAGTAAATCCTTCGAATCCGTTACAGTTACACTATATTTCGTCACTGATTTAAAGAGTGGTTCAGCATCCAATTCTTGAGAGGCATTTAAACCGACAGTATCGACAGGAACTGCACCCGTCAAAAATAATACAGGAAGATGTTCACGCATAGCATTTGCAGCACCTGTTAGTAGATTGGTACCACCAGGCCCACTGCATCCAATACACACACTCATAGTAGCCGTATATTTAGCATAAGCAACTGCCATATAGGAAGCAGCGCCTTCATGTTTCGTCACGATCGGTGTCAGTTCAGGTATTTCATACAACTCATCAAAAAACGCATTGACAGAACCTGCTGGGATACCAAAAACATGTTGTACCCCGCTAGTCATTAAATAATCCAACACTGCTCGAACAGCCTTCATAAAATCTCTCCTTTAATAGCCAGATATGTGCTTTCGAATTCATTCGCTTTCAGCGGCACATTAAAGTAATACCCTTGCATGATATAACATTCTCTTGAGGCTAAAAATTCCGCTTGTTCTAGTGTTTCGACACCTTCAGCAACTACATGCAACCCCAGATTTTCTGCTAACGTGATGATCGTATTCACAATGGCTGAATTGTCGTCATTGCTTTCCAATTCCTGAATAAACGATTTATCTATTTTCAACGCATTGATCGGCAAGTTTTTTAAATAGCCCAAAGATGAATAGCCTGTACCAAAGTCATCAATAGACATCTTGATTCCGATCGCCTGTAACTCTTTCATCGTCTGGATAGTCAACTCTGTATTTTTAATAATTTGGTTCTCTGTAATTTCAAGACATAAAAGCTCTGGTGATACCCCTTCTTCTTCTAATATATCTTTTACCGTTTGGAATAAATTATTTTGTTCAAACTGGCGGGCCGATAGATTTACAGATACTACAATCGGTGGATATCCTTTAGCTTGCCACTTCTTGATTTGGTTACATGCACTTCTAATAACCCACTCTCCGATAGGAACTATTAGCCCCGTCTCTTCCGCCAGTGCGATAAACTTATCGGGTGTGATTAATCCTTCTGTCGAGTGATTCCATCTCAATAACACTTCAGTTCCGATGATAGTATGTGTACTATAATCAATTTGAGGTTGAAAATAAATTTCGAACTCCTCACGATCAAGTGCTTTATATAAAGCATTTTCAAACTTCACATTTTCAAACGTCCTGATATCCATCGCCACTTGATAAAAATGATAGCTGCTGCCGGATACGTTTTTGGATTGATACATGGCGATATCAGCATTTTTAATCAATAACTCCACTGTCTGTCCATCTTGAGGAAATAAACTGATTCCTATACTGCTGTGGATGTGCATTTCATGTCCTTTTAGATTGAATGGCTTGTTGAATTGATCCACAATCTTTTCCGCCACTTCAACAACATCTGCTTCTGATCTAATAGAAGGCAGGTAGATAATGAATTCATCACCACCTTGACGCGACGCTGTGGAACCTTCAGGGAGACATGCGCATATACGTCTTGCTACATGTGCCAATAAAATATCACCATAGCTATGCCCTAATAAGTCATTGACTGATTTGAAACGATCCAAGTCCATGAACAGTACCGCTGCTTTATCTTCATGAGTCCGGGCAAAGCTCAACCCTTGTTCCATGCGATCTTTTAAAAGCACCCGGTTGGGAAGATTGGTCAAGCTATCATAATACGCATGGTACCTGATTTCTTTCTCCATCTTCTTTCTTTCGGAGATATCTTTAAATGTAACGACATCCCCAACGACTCTATCTCCTTCTTTGATGGAAGATCTAACATATTCTACAGGAAAACTGGACTGATCTTGTCTAAAGAATGTAACTTCCTCTTTATTTGTATTATTTTCATTGTAAATAATACTGACAGGTTTACCTATTAACTCATTCTTCATCTTATAACCTAGCATTACGGCTGCGGCTGGATTACAAAACGTAATGACCCCCTGTAAATCTAATCCGAATATCCCTTCACCTGCCGAATGGAGAATCAGTTCCTTCTCCCGGCTAATACGCTGTAATTCTTTCATCGCTGATTCAAGTTCGTTGTTCTTTTCCGTTATCTCTGCAGTACGCTGTTCTATAATTAACTCTTGCTTTTCCATATTCAATAAGTTCAATAAAGTGGATGCTGTTGTATCGACAATAGATTGCGTCAGTTGTTGACTGGTCTCGGAGTAATTCGGATTTTTTTGTTGAAGGTCTGCAATGACTAGTAAACCTAATACTTTCCCCATGGAAACAATAGGAAGAATAAACATCGATTGAATACCAAAGTATCGACATACTTTATGGTTCACACGATCGTCTGCAAAGACATCTGGAATAAGTTGCGCTTTTCTAGATGCAATCACTTCCTGAAACACTTTATCATTTTCATCATCAAATTTTTTCTCGTCATGAGACTTAACCCATTCTTCTGGCGACCAATCACTTTTCTGATTAATTGTTGTAGGCTTAATCTTCATTTGCACCAACGGATCGATTAGATGGACACCTATGTCATTGTTTCCAAGCACTCTTTCTATATAAAGAAAACATGTATCCAGTGCTTCCTGCATCGTAGAACACAGTGATAAATCCCGAGTTATATCCAACAATAATTGCTTTTCTTGAATCAATTCTTCTTTACTTGTCAGCAACTTGGCATTTTGAATTGCAACAGCCGCCATATTGACGTAGGACTGGACGGTTTGAATCTCAAGTTCAGTCAAATTCATCGGAATTCCATAATCGAACAAGAAAACAAGTCCGAATAATTCCGTTTCGCCAGTAATAGGTAAAGCCAATAAAGATTTTATCTTAAATCCTATAACTGCCCTTTGATCAGGTCGATAGTCTTTAGATGTATCCGGTATATAGATCGTTCTTCTTGTTTCAATTACTTCTTTCGCCAGTAAATCGAAGTCGGTATCAATTGTATGCATATCGAGCGTCATGCCGTTGATCACTTCAGGCTTACCTACGAAGCCCCTGAATGATCCGTCTTGTTGCGGCAAGTAAATTCCGACCGAGTCACATTGAACAATCTCCTCTGATATAGCGGTGATCACGTGATTTAGCACTTCTCTTAACTCTAGCTTTGTATTTATTAGCTTTGTTATATTCGCTAGACGAAGATATCTTGTTTGCTCTTTCACTATTCATACCTCCTATCCTATCCAAGTGAATTCTCTATATATAGTATAGATACCGTCATGTGTATCGATAGATAACATCTTACTATGTTATTTGACAAATTATTAACAATAGTCTTTTAATAGATGTTACAGCTATATTAAATATATAACGAATAGGAAGATATTGTATAAGCAAATAGTATCATTCAAAAATCTAGGGTCAAAATCCCCCTGACAGTAGAGTGGTTACCAGCTGGATATAAAACTCTTCGCTTCTATACCACTACTGCTTATTTCTACGGCTAATTCATTTCCGATTTCTTTCGGTACATGAAAGGCTGCATCACCTACTCCAAAATTAAGGATTTTCACCTATACTTATTTCCAGAAATATAAAAGCGCCAACCTCAATTATGAAGTTGGCACTTTTAAATATATTGGCTTACATATCCAAATACACAAATCCTTCACAAGTAAAACGTACATCTGTAGAAATATAATTTTTACCGCCTGTTTCTACATGTACGATCCCGCCTGGCTGGTGAATTTGCAAGGTCTGATTTTGATTTTCCTTTGACAAATGAACACCCAAGGCTAGAGATCCTGAACCGCAAGCTTGTTCAAAAAATCTGCTCCCGGTTTCCGTCACATAAACAAAAGGCCATATTTCATACTCGCTTTCCTTCAACTGCTTGTATGGAATGATACCGATTGCTTTATCTTCAATCTTATTGGTGACTGCTTCAATCAATTGATTAAACTGATCTTCAGTTGGCCAATAGTCTGTTATGAAATGAGTGATACCATCCAATTTTACGACATTTCCTGTAATACTCCGACCATTCAAATCAATCACTATCTCAGTCGTTGATAATGGAGGCGGCATTTCAGCTTTGGCGACAAAATGAGTGGGTGACTTTACAACGACTTCGCACTCAAGCGGAAAATCCGAACCTGATGTCTCTAACAGAAATGTACGATCTTTGGTGAGCCCTTTATAAGAGCAGTAGGCAGCAGCACTTAACACGGCATTACCGCAAAATTCCCCACCCGACATTTCCAACCTCAGTACGGCATCTTCAGTTTGTGGTTGCACTAAGAAACCCGCCTGTTCTGCATGCAGATGTTCATCGTCCATAATTCTACTAGCGATTTTCGCATAATGCGCAGGTACTACATAGTTAGTTATAAAAACGGTAGTGTTTTTTGATGGACTAGCCTTTACAAAATCCAGTTTCATCTTTAATTCTCCTCCCTTTCCACTCGCTGATTACTTCGAAATACGTGATGCGGTGTGTTGAAAACACACCGCATCACGTAATGTTTCCATGATTTTTTTACAGTACCATAGCCGCAACGACACCAAAGATGAGAAGCGGGATATTATAATGTAAAAATGTTGGTACACACGTATCCCAAATATGATGATGCTTTCCATCCGCATTCAACCCTGCTGTCGGCCCTAGCGTACTATCAGATGCCGGTGATCCTGCATCGCCAAGCGCGCCTGCAGTCCCAATTAAGGCAGCCGTTGCCATTGGAGAGAAACCAACAGCTATACAGATTGGCACGAACAAAGCTGCAATAATTGGAATGGTCCCGAATGATGAACCGATACCCATTGTAATTAATAATCCGATCAATAACATGACGGATGCAATAATCAGTTTGTTATCACCTAAAATTGCTGTAGCTGATTCCACTAAATCATTGACTGCACCTGTCTCTTTTAAAATAGTTGCATATCCGGAAGCAATCAACATAACAAATGCAATCATACCCATCATGCTAATCCCTTCATTGACAACTCTTTCTCCTTCATTAAAGGGAACGACTGTGAATATATACATTAACGCAATACCGGTAAGTGCTCCTAAAACAAGTGAACCTGTAGCTAATTGTACAATCAACGCGCCGATAATTGCTCCAATAGTGAGGACGTGACGTAAGTTGAATTTCAGTTCGATTTCTTCAGGTATTTCTTCCGCAACAATAACTCCCATGTCGCTATGTGGAAGCTCTCTTGGCTTGCGGTACGAGATGAAAACGGCAACTAGTAAGCCTAATATCATCCCAATTCCAGGAATTAGCATGGAATAGGTGACTGATAAAAGAGGGATCTCCATACCACTTGCTTTCATTTCTTCTGCAATGATTCCGTGGAATATTAATCCAAACCCAGCCGGAATCATAATGTAAGGCGCTTTTAATCCAAATGTCAACGCACAAGCAACACCTCGACGGTCAATCTTCATCTTATCAAATAAATGAAGCAAAGGTGGAATTAAAATCGGGATAAATGCTATATGGATAGGAACCACGTTTTGTGAAAAACAAGCAACCCCTGCAATGGTTAGCAATAAAATTGATCGTTTTCCTCTTAAAACTTTCATCAATCTCTTCACAAGAAAGCCTGTAATTCCTGAAAAACTAATCATAACGGCGAACATTCCGAGCAAAATATAACTTAATGCGGTATTTGCTTGTCCACCCATTCCAGAGACGAGCATTGTTGTTGCTTCCGTCAATGACAAACCTTCCATTAACCCAGCCACACCTGCTGCGATAATAATGGCAAACATTACGTTAACCCGCAGAAGACTCAACACAGACATAACGATAACTGAAATCACTACCGTACTAAACATAGATTCACCTCTTCCTTTTAAACTAGAATAGAATTTCGAACATTCAGTTATTCACGGGCGAAGAGGGGAAACTCTCCCTCTTAATTTCACTAGTACTCATGAAAACAGATTCAACCATTGTAACAAACACCATCTTACATCCTATTTATTTTTTTGTGTATGCATCGAAATGAAAATCACTATTTTTCAACCATTCACTCATTGCTTCAATATCTTTCGAAAATACGCGATCTTCTTCAATATATGACACGATACTTCTTCCGTTTTCTAAAAACTCTCTTGTGGACGTCGACATCTTTTCTTTTCCACGAATCTCCACTGCTTGCATACTACAAATTGCTTCTATTGCTAGCACACGACGTGTATTTTTAATTACTTCATATGCATGACGAGATCCAATTGTGCCCATACTGACATGATCTTCTTGATTTGCTGATGAAGGAATCGAATCGACACTTGCTGGATGAGCAAATGTTTTATTTTCAGAAACAAGTGATGCTGCGACATATTGCATAATCATGGCACCAGATTGTAACCCTGGCTCCGGGCTTAAAAATGGCGGCAAATCATTTAATTGAGGATTTACTAAGCGCTCAATTCGGCGTTCTGAGATATTTGCCAATTCTGCTATTGCAATCGCCAAGAAATCCATAGCAAAAGCAATTGGCTGTCCGTGGAAGTTGCCACCGGATAATACTTTTTCACCATTATCAAAAATGAGCGGATTATCTGTAGCTGCATTCATCTCAATCAGCAATTTTTCTTTTACATAATTCATTGCCTGCCACGTTGCTCCATGAACTTGAGGAATACATCTAATTGAATACGCATCTTGTACACGTATTTCTCCTTGCTTTGTCGTTAACTCACTGTCAACTAAAATATTCCGAATTCGTTCTGCTACTTCGACCTGCTCATTATAACCACGTGCAAGGTGGATATCTTCGTCAAACGCATCAATGATTCCGCGTAAACCTTCAATTGTCATGGAAGCAATGCGTTCTGTCTGATAAGCCAATTTTTCAGCTTCCAAATACGCAACGACTCCCATTGCAGTCATTGCCTGGGTTCCGTTAATAAGAGCTAGACCTTCTTTTGCCGTTAATACAATCGGCGTAATTCCCTCTTTCGTTAAAGCTTCCTTGGCAGGAGTTCTTTCCCCTTTATAAAACACTTCTCCTTCTCCGATTAAAACTAGCGCCAAGTGCGATAGCGGAGCCAAGTCACCACTTGCACCAAGGGATCCTTGCTGAGGAATGACGGGATGAATATGCGCATTTACTAAATCGAGCAATCTCTCAATTACGACAGGACGCACTCCTGAAAAACCTTTCAATAACGCGTTGGCACGAAGAAGAATCATCGCTCGTGAAACGATTTCTGGAAATGCTTCCCCTACACCACATGCATGGGAGCGGATTAAATTTAACTGCAAGGATTCTACATGATCTTTATCAATAAGCACATCACTGAATTTACCAAATCCTGTTGTAATACCATATACAATTCTTTCTTCATCTACGATTCTTTCTACTGCTTTTCGGCTTTCTTCAACCTTTTTCATGCTTTCTTCTGAGTATTTTACGTTGTCTCCATCGTAAAGTACGCTATGCACCTCTGTAAAATTAAGCGTTTGTCCATTTAATACGACCATCTTTTTTCTCTCCCTTCAATTCCGTTGCTCATGTAACATCGCAATAAAAGATCTATATTACAGAACTTGAATGCGCTTACAAATAATAGGTTCTATTCACTTGATCCTCACACCATTTTTAATACTATGAGAAATTTTCAAGTGCCTGAGTTAATCCTCAGGCACTCAGTCAAATGTGTAGTCCGATTTTATTATATTGCGTACATAATTTATACGAATCCTTTACTTACTACTCATATCGCTTTAGTTTGACGCGTTACCAACGACCTGAACGCCTTTTTTCCAAACCGACTGGACGTGGTTAACGCCGAATAAATATTGGAGTTCTTGATAATTTTTTGCGTCCCATAATACGACATCACCTTGCTTACCTATTTCTAATGAACCTACTCTGTCCTCGCTCTTAATCGCGCAGGCTGCGTTGTATGTCGCAGCTGTCAAAGCCTCTGCCGGTGTTAAACGCATAGAGATGCAAGCTAAGTTCATCACGAGTGGCATCGATGTCGTGGGGGAAGACCCTGGGTTACAGTCCGTCGAGATGGCCACAGGCACTCCTTCGTCGATCATACGTCTTCCAGCAGCGGCTTCTTCACGTAAATAGAGTGCTGTCGCCGGCAGAAGACAAGCAATTGTACCTGATTTAGCCATTGCTTGTATACCTTCTTCAGATGCTTTCAACAAGTGCTCAGCTGAAATGGCACCTACTTTAGCTGCAAGTTCTGCACCGCCATAGGACTCAATTTCATCTGCGTGAATTTTCGGAATTAATCCCACTTTCTTTCCGGCTTCCAACATTCTCTCGGATTGCTCCGGTGTGAATACACCTTTTTCACAGAATACGTCATTGAATACTGCTAGCTCTTCTTCTACTACTATCGGTAATACTGTTTCAATTAAATAATCAATGAACTCATCTTCTCGACCTTTATAATCAAGAGGAACAGCGTGCGCCCCCATGAATGTCGGAACCAAGTCAATCGGATGTGTTTCTTGAAGTTTTTTCATCACACGAAGTTGTTTTAATTCCGTTTCTAGATTCATTCCGTAACCACTTTTTCCTTCTACGGTAGTTACTCCATGAGCAAGGAACGAGTCAAGTCGGCGTGTTGATTGCTCGATTAACTCTGCCTCCGAAGCTTCTCTTGTCATTCGAGTCGTTGCATGGATACCGCCGCCAGCATTCATAATGTCCATGTAAGTGGCGCCTTGCAGTCGCATTTCAAATTCGTGCTCCCGACTCCCTCCATACACCACATGTGTATGAGGGTCCACTAAACCTGGAGTCACCAGTTTTCCAGATGCGTCTACAATTACTGCATCTTGCGCTCTTTCACCATACATACTTTCAAGCTCTTTTGTTGTTCCTACAGCTTGAATGATCCCGTCTTCAATCCATAGACTGCCATCTTCGATAATCCCAAGATCCGACATATCTTTTTTCGCTCGTGGACCTTGCTTCCCCGAGGCCAACGTGGCCAACTGGGAAGCGTATTTAATCCAAACTATATTTTTCAATTTATATCATTTCCTTTTTTAAGCATTGGGATATTAACGCCTTTTTCTAATGCTGTCTTTTCAGCAATTTCATATCCTGCATCTACATGACGTACGATTCCCATACCAGGATCCGTAGTTAACACACGCTCAATACGGGCAGCCGCTTCATCTGTTCCATCTGCAACAATGACAATTCCCGAGTGAACAGAATAACCCATTCCGACTCCACCGCCGTGATGCAGCGATACCCACGTTGCCCCACCAACCGCGTTGATCATTGCGTTTAAAATAGGCCAATCCGCCACAACGTCCGATCCGTCTTTCATCGCTTCCGTTTCACGGTTTGGCGAAGCAACTGAACCTGAATCCAAGTGATCACGGCCAATGACTATTGGAGCGCTTAACTCACCACTTGCTACCATATCATTAATGATTTTTCCGAAACGCGCACGTTCACCGTAACCGAACCAGCAAATGCGAGCAGGCAATCCTTGGAATTCAATTTTTTCTTTCGCCATGCGAATCCAGTTACATAAATGTTCGTTATAGCTAAATTCCTTCAAAATTACTTCATCCAATTTATAAATATCTTCCGGATCTCCCGATAATGCTACCCAACGGAATGGGCCTTTACCTTCGCAAAATTGAGGACGGATATATGCAGGAACAAATCCTGGGAAATCAAATGCATTTTCGACACCTTCGTCTTTTGCCACTTGACGAATATTGTTTCCATAATCAAATGTGATAGAACCTTTATTCATCAAATCAAGCATTGCTTGCACATGTTTCGCCATAGATGCTTTGGATAGTTGTACATATTTTTCCGGATCGCTTGATCGAAGCAAATCAGCATCTATCATAGACATGCCAGACGGGACATACCCATTCAACGGGTCGTGTGCTGATGTTTGGTCAGTCAGTATATCTGGAATAAAGTTGCGTTCAATCATTTCCGGTAAAATGTCAGATGCGTTACCTAATAACCCAATCGATAATGCTTTGCCATCTTTTTTCGCTTCTTCTGCGAGACGGATCGCTTCATCTAATGAATCCGTTTTCAAATCTGTGTAGCGTGTTTCAATTCGACGGTCGATACGCGTCTCATCCACTTCAATTGCGATACATACGCCACCAGCCATAGTCACTGCAAGCGGTTGCGCTCCACCCATTCCGCCAAGACCTGCTGTCACAGTAATAGTTCCTTGCAAATTGCTATTATAATGCTTTTTGCCAAGCTCTACGAATGTTTCATATGTTCCTTGTACGATTCCTTGTGAACCGATATAGATCCAACTTCCGGCAGTCATCTGACCGTACATCATGAGGCCTTTTTTATCGAGTTCATGGAAAGTTTCCCAATTGGCATATGCAGGAACAATATTTGAATTTGCTATAAGAACGCGCGGCGCATCTGCGTGTGATTTAAATATGGCGACGGGTTTACCAGACTGGACAAGTAATGTTTCATCGTTTTCAAGCTCTTTTAGCGATTTTACAATCGCGTCAAAACTTTCCCAGTTACGAGCCGCTTTTCCAATACCACCGTAGACTACAAGATTCTCCGGGTGTTCAGCCACTTCTGGATCCAAGTTATTCATCAACATTCGAAGTGCAGCTTCTTGAAGCCACCCTTTCGTATTTAACTCAGACCCTCTATATCGAATTACCTTTTCGTCAGCAATTGTTTTCATGATTAAACAACCTCCTTTTTTCTATACTTTTAGTATACACAAAAGATTCTGTTTACTATTTATTAAATAATGATAATTTTATAATCTATATACATTTTAATTTTTCGTCATCTTATTTTTTATAATGAGTTTCACTTTATCATTGTATATCAATCAACGTGTCGAATCTTGACTAAAAAAAGAACCATACCTATGTACAGTTCTTTCATACATTCGATTGAAAAGAAGAAGGAGTCCTGCCTTCAAGTTTTTTAAATTTCATCGTGAAATAACTTTGGTTGGAGTAGCCTGTTAACCCTGATATTTCTTCCAACGACAAACTCGTTTCCTTCAATAAACGTTTGGCTTCGCGAATCCTTACCTGATGCAGTGCATCTCTAAAGAATTGTCCGGACTCAGCGGAGAATCGTCGGCTGAGGGTACTTTTATTCAGCCTAAGTGTATCCGCACAATCCGTCAAATTCCACTGCGAATTCCAATAATTCGATTCTATCAACGTCTTTACTCTTTCTACGAGGGAACGTTCTTCTGTTTGAAATTGTACATCGCCATCTCCATGTGAAAGAAGCCTAGTAATAAAGGCAAGCAACTCCTGCACGATCTCGTGTATAACAGGTTTCTTGATAATCTGTTGAAATACTGCATGATAACAATCTTCCCACTCCATCGTTTGAATATTATATGACTTCATATATCGGCGTACTTGTGCCAGTACACTAGTCAAGCGGATCCGAACCATTTCAGGGTCGGGATAGGGTTCTTCATACGTGAAAAACTCTTGCTCCAGCCATTTCCGTATTTCTTTTGCATCCCGTTTTTCAAGCATTTCAATCCATTGCCTTTGCTCCAATGGTGTCAGGAATGGATCCAGATCAGACCAGTCGGTATATTGACTATTTGACAAAATGATATCATAACCATCAAAAAATACTTTTTCTTTTAATTGCTTTGTCTGTGCATACGTTTCTTTTAGCGTTTGAAACGCCGGTGGGTCATTGATGACAATCGCCAGTGACTCTCCCTTGTCACCTTTCCACCAAGCTAGAAATGCGTGATACTCTTCATGGAACAACTTCTTTTCTCCCTCACACTGTACACACAACACGCAATCCGCCAGCGCAAATAATTGTTGTTCCGTCGTGAATGGAAATCGATGCAACTCATCATATAAACGCGGCAAGCTATTTAAGTCAGGTGTTGATATGGCAATCATCGTAATCGGTTGGGTTGTCATCTTGTCCGTAAGAAAAAGATCCGAGTAGTCAATCATCATGGACTGATCTTCATTATATAGGTCATTACTATAACGATGTCCTTCACTTCTTACCTGGTAGCGAATTTGTTGAATATGTTTCACTAAGTCATCTGGTGAAAAGGGACGAAATAAGACATCCTCCGCTCGGTAACGAAGTCCACGGTAAGCGGTTTGAAAAATACGCTCCGATGAAATACCCAACCAGCGTACATGACTTTTTCTAAGCAACTCCCCGAAACTATCATCTTGTTGCACCCATGTGTCCATATCCAATAACAGCATGTCAGGAAACTCGTTCAAACCCTCTTTCACAAACTCTTCGATGGAATCCCATTTGAATAGCTCCATTCCGGTCATTTGAGATTCAACAAGCCAACGAATTCCTTCTGCTTCCAAATGATCCTTAGCCACTAAATGAATCCTCACGGCCTGTCCTCCTTTTATTATCGCCACAGTTCGGGCCCTGTTTTCTCTAACCCCTACAAACCCACGAAAATATTCTGGCATTAGGAATCGCTAGTACATAAAAACAATGGGCCAATTGTACAATCAAGTTAGCCATCTAAATTCAAATAAAAAAATGCCACTATAAAATTTCGTGTATCATTGAAGTTACGAGACAAACAATGAGAGGAAGTTTTATAGTGACACAACTTGAGAATACCATACAAAACCGTAAAAATAAACACCTGTCAGCTTTTGAGCGCGGTCAAATCGAGGCGCTTCACAAGGACGGGCACACCAACCGAGAGATTGGCAGACGCTTAGGACGCGTTCATCAAACCATTGCCAATGAATTAGAGCGTGGAACCACGACTCAACTTCAAACTGGACGCACGCCCTATACAGCCTATTTCGCTGAAACGGGACAGGCGATCTATGAACGAAATCGACTTCAGTGCGGGGCGAAAAGTAAGTGGCTTATCGCGAGTGAATTTATCGATTTCGCATGTGAGAAGATCCTAGATGAGGACTGGTCGCCAGATGCGGTTGTTGGATTTATAAGCCTTCAAAACGAATGGATAGACCGACCTACAGTGTCCACGAAAACCCTTTATAACTACATTGATTTAGACATATTACGCGTTCGAAACATAGACTTGCCGATGAAACTAAGACGGAACACCAAAGTGAAACGCATCCGTAGAAACCGTCGTATTCTGGGCATGAGTATCGCTGAACGTCCCGTTGAAATTGATAACCGTCAAGAATTCGGTCATTGGGAAATTGATACGGTAGAAGGACAGAAGTCTGATGACAACGCGTTACTGACACTCGTTGAACGTAAAACGAGAAACTATTATGCGGTTCTACTAGACGATCAAGATCACGATTCAGTGGACTATGCGATGAACCAATTACGACAGGATTTCGGCGAGCTGTTTCCTCAAGTATTTAAAACGATTACGTCAGATAACGGCAGCGAGTTTTCTAATCTAACAACGAGTCTTCAAGGGGTCACGGACGTCTATTTCGCTCGTCCATACGCACCGTATGAAAGAGGGTCCAACGAGCGACACAACGGACTTCTCAGATGATATATTCCCAAAGGAAAAGCGATTTCTGATTACTCTACAGCGTCTATTCAACATATTTATCAGACATTGAATCAGTTGCCCAGGAAGATTTTGAACTATCGACAGCCATCCGTTTTGTTTGAACAAGAGTTAGCTAGGTTAGCTTAGTATTTTCAAAAAGAGATTATCGATAGAGGGATAACAGCCCCCTTCATACATACACTGGATTTTATCTAAGTGGCTAACTTAATATTGCAATTTAGGAAATTAATTCAATCATTATTAGAAAGGTTCTTTATCGTTTATACTTAAGGAAACAAGTATGGGGGTCTGTACGATGGATTTTAAAAACGTAGAGGAACAAATCATACAAAAGTATAAAGATGATGAAAATTTGATGATTCGTCTATTTGTCCAATGGTGCGTGAATCATAAACTGAATCCACAAGCTCTTTATCAAAAAGCCTATCCTGAACAGCGGGAGAACCCTGCATTAAAAGAAGTAATGGAAAACGACGATGGATTCGAAGAGCTTCATATTGATAATGAAACCATGCTCGATGTACTTCAGATGTTTGGAAATGATGACCTGGCATTTGTGGTTGCGGATGAAATACAGAATTTTAAAGTATAATATTTTTTATTAAGCGTACTGATTTTGATGAAAACTACTGTATCCCTACTGTTTCTTACTATGACAAGAACTAAAAATGTGTCTGCAACGGAATTCACTTCTGATGCAGGCACATTTTATAAGATCTTAGTTCCCTCTCGTCTACCTACCACTAACATAGCTGAATATAGTACAAGAGCTATTCCCATAACCTGCAATGGTCGCAACTGATCTCCAAGAAACAGTACACCAATGAGAACTGCGACAATGGGTTCTATCGTTGCCAGAATGGACGCCTTTCCTGCTTCCAAATACTTCAGTCCTGATGTATACAACACATACGCTGCCACAGTAGAAACCAATGCAAGTAATAAGGACGAAATCCATACATCAACATGCTGAAATTTATCGAACTTGCTCCACACATCACTCGTCAAAGACATGAATAGTCCCATATAAAAAAATGTGTAGGTAGTAATCGTCAGTGCGGAATATCGTTTTGTCACTGGCTTCGTTAGTACACTATATAAAGCGTAGCAAAAGCCGGATAGAATCCCCATGAATAGCGTCTTGCCAGGGATACTTGCCGACCGATACGGTAAAAGTCCAACTACGAATGCACAGCCGATCATTGCGAATACTAGCGACAATCCCTTTTGTAAAGTCAGCAACTCCTTGAAGAAAACCCTTGATAAGATCATGACAAATAACGGTCCTGTATATAGTAATGTTACAGCTACCGATAAACTCGAACGAGAAAACACCTCAAAGTAAAAGTAATTAAATAAAGCAAGACTAAAAATCCCTGCGCTCGCGAAAAAAACATGGTCTTTTAACCGGGTGTGTAACTGGTTACGAAAAAACATCACCATGATGATAAACAAAAAGATGAAACTAAAAATCCCGCGAATTGCTACAACATCCCACGCAGTGAAACCTTGATCATAAAGCGGTGCTATGAATAGACCGATTAATCCCCAGCAGACCGCCCCTGAAATAGTCAATAAATAGATTTTCATACTCGCCTGTGCTTCCATTTTTCTTTCATCCCCGTTCTTTTCCCAAAAGATGCCCCATTTATGTATAGTAGTTTGCATACCGCATTATTAAAAAGAGTCGATAACTTCAAAACTAATTGCTTCATGACTTTCTTTTCTCATTTGTATTAATTTATGTCGGGATTGATCTGACAAACACCGGATGCTACTTATTCAAATACTTAAGTACTTCGCACGCATTTTATTGTATGATTATTTAATACATACAATAATGTCTACTATGAGGAGGTTTCGCATGGATGTTGTCCCAGTAACGTATTCCGATGAACTTCAAGATATAGTGAAAAATTCTCATCAATTGAACGACTGCTTTTCGGAAAAAGAAGTAGTGGATTACATCAGCAAGTTAGCTAAAGTTGAAGTAATGGATATGTATATCCATCATTATAAGGATCATATAACCAGTCGGGTCATTTATGAAGCAATTACACAAGCATTCCATATTCAATTAACTCTTGCTCCCGTTCTAACACTTGCAAAGCTGCGTTCTTTTGAAGCTCATACCCTAAAGGTTTATGAAAACTGCTCCGGACCCTCTTCGCAAGCTCTATTGGACTTATATTTAGACCATCATAATTATCGCGTGACAGGTAAAGAAGTCCGAACAATGATTAACCACTATTTTGGTATGAATTTAGTTGGAATTGATAAATTGGGGAAAACCAGAATTTCTTTGTATTCAAAAGGTCAGTGGCTCGTGAAAGATAATAAAGACTTATTTGTCATTCATACTGGCACAAATGATATAGACGTGAAAATCTACTGTACAGACTACTTTACGGAGCGTACTGGATTAAAAAGCATACCCACTCAACTACAGCAATCTTTAGCAGGCATGGGATACAGTTATAATCCAAGAGTCGATGCGTATTACTTTTCAAATCCTTCAGGCACTACCGTTTCCAATGACTTTAAAGGAGATACAATAGATGCGATTGTAAAAGTTACACATGCATTGTACCCAACTATCTGATGAATACAAATAACCCGAAGTAGATGCTCAGGTAGCGTCTACCTCGGATTTTTTACTTTCCAAAGGAGGAGAGAAACTTCACACGGTCTCCCATTGGAGGTATTGTATTATCGATCAAGGAAATTTCAAGAACTGAAGGTCCTTTAACGCTCATAAGTTCGTCTAGCATTTCTTGTGTCAGATCTTCCATCGCTTCAATCCGTTTGCTCGGTATGTTCATAGCCGCGGACATTGCTGCTATGTTTACGGGCTGTTGTTCAAACGATGGATGCGAACGTTTATATTGCAACGAATGACCATGGTAGACCATTCCGAGGCGCGCATTATTCATCACTACAAATAAAATCGGTAGCTTATGTTCTTTCGCGGTTAGAATTTCCATTCCGTGCATAAAGAAACAACCGTCTCCCGTAACACAAATCACCGGACGTTCGGGTTCAGCAAGCTTAGAACCGATTGCGGAACCTATGCCACTGCCCATCGCACCGAAGTGTACATTTATATCAAATGTATCAGACTCCATCACAAGCATGTCATGGATGATGTACGCCATGAATTCACCGATATCAACGGTGTATCTTGTATGGCGAGGTGCGTAATTTTGTAGACGCAGCAATACGTTTTTCGTATTGTATTCGTCTTTACTTGTTACGTTTTTTTCCTCTTTAACAAATGTCGGAGAATGAGTTCGCGAATCTTCTATTCTTAATTCAGCCAGTAACGCAGCCAAACTTAGATCTATGTCGCCTAAAACAGGGATATCCACTTCATATTTACGATTAAATACCGAGGAATCATGATCCAGTTGAATAGTATATCGATTTTTAGTGAGATTGACATTCCAGTTATTCGTAGCCGTCTCGCCTAAACTGGATCCTATAACGAGCAAAGCCTCTCCACTTTCTCCATTAATCAAGCTAGAAGCGACGTCATTTCCTGCAAATCCGAATACGCCAGCGAGGAGAGGATGATCATCTGGGATGTAGCCTTTTGCTTGTGGCGTTGTAATGATTGACCAACCAAGAATATCTGCTAATTCGAGCAATTGTTCGACGGATTTTCTGATGCCTTGCCCAACAAAAATATATCCATCTTGTTTAGAGACAAGTTCTTTTGCAACAGATTTTATCGTATGCTGATCGGAAACAATAGGTGCTCTTTTTGGCCAAGCCGGAAATTTCGGGGTATCAATTTGATTGATTTGGATATCGATTGGCATAGCAATATGTACAGGCCCCGGAACACCTGAAATCGCTATTTCACAAGCCTTAGCCACTTCGGCTAGTAAATCCTTTGAATCTATTACAGTCACACTATATTTCGTCACAGATGTGAAGAGCGGTTCTGCATCCAATTCCTGAGAAGCATTTAAACCGACAGTGTCGACAGGAACTGCACCCGTTAAAAATAAGACAGGGACATGTTCACGCATAGCATTTGCGGCACCCGTAAGAAGATTGGTACCACCAGGCCCACTGCATCCAATACATACCCCCATAGTAGATGTGTATTTCGCATAAGCGACTGCCATATAAGATGCTGCGCCTTCATGCTTCGTCACAATCGGCGACAGTTCAGGTATCTCATACAACTCATCGAAAAACGCATTGACAGAACCTGCTGGAATACCGAAAACATGTTGTATTCCGCCAGCCACTAAATAATCTAGTACTGCTCGAACAGCTTTCATAAATACTCTCCTTTAGTAGCCAGATATGTGCTTTCAAACTCATTCACTTTCAGCGGCACATTAAAGTAATAACCTTGCATGATATAACATTCTCTTGAAGCTAAAAATTCAGCTTGTTCCAATGTCTCGACACCTTCAGCAACTAGATCCAGTCCTAGATTTTTTGCAAGCGTGATAATTGTATTCACGATGGCAAAATTGTCGTCATTGCTTTTCAAATCCCTTATAAACGACTTATCTATTTTCAAAGCATTAATCGGTAAATTCTTTAAATAACCTAAAGAGGAATAGCCTGTACCAAAATCATCAATAGACATCTTGATGCCTATTTCCTGTAACTCTTTCATAGTCTGTATAGTCATTTCTGTATTTTTAATGATTTGGTTCTCTGTAATTTCGAGACATAAAAGTTCCGGCGATACGCCTACTTCATCTAAAATACTTTTTACTGTTTGGAATAAATTATTTTCCTCAAACTGGCGGGCGGATAAATTTACGGATACTACAATTGGTGGATATCCTTTATCTTGCCATTTCTTGATTTGGTTACATGCACTTCTAATAACCCATTCTCCTATAGGAACGATCAGTCCTGTCACTTCCGCCAGCGCGATAAACTTATCCGGGGAGATTAAACCTTCTGTCATATGATTCCATCTCAATAATGCTTCAGCTCCAATTATAGTACGTGTGCTGTAATCAATTTGAGGTTGAAAATAGATTTCCAGTTCTCCACGATCAAGCGCTTTATATAAAGCATTTTCAAACTTCACATTTTCAAACGTTTTAATATCCATCGCCACTTTATAAAAATGATAACTATTGCCGGATACTGTTTTAGACTGATACATTGCGATATCGGCATTTTTTATTAATAACTCCGATGTCTGCCCGTCTTTCGGAAATAAGCTGATCCCTATACTGCTGTGGATATGCATTTCATGTCCTTTAAGATTGAAAGGCTTATTGAATTGATCAACAATCTTTTCGACCACTTCTTCCACTTCTGCCTCTGATTCAATAATGGGCAAATAGATAATAAATTCATCTCCACCTTGACGAGAAGCGGTAGCCCCTTCAGGTAAGCATGCACTAATACGTCGTGCTGCATGTGACAATAAAATATCTCCGTAGCTATGACCTAATAAGTCATTTACTGATTTAAAACGATCCAAATCCATAAATAGTACCGCTGCTTTTTCTCCATGCATTTGTGAATATCTCAAACCCTGATCCATTCGATCTTTTAACAGCACCCGATTAGGCAAATTGGTCAAGCTATCATAATACGCATGATATCTAATTTCTTTCTCCATCTTCTTCCTTTCGGAGATATCTTTAAACGTGACGACATCACCAACGACCCTATTTCCTTCTTTAATGGAAGATCTAACGTATTCTACAGGGAAACTGGATTGATCTTGTCTAAAAAATGTGACATCCTCATTATTTGTAAAGTTTTCATTGTAGATAATACTGACAGGTTTACCTATTAGTTCATTCTTGCCCTTGTAACCAAGCATAATCGCGGCAGCAGGATTACAAAACGTAATGACTCCATCTAAATCTAATCCGAATATTCCTTCGCCTGCCGAGTGTAGAATCAGTTCTTTCTCTCGACTGAGCCTTTGTAATTCTTTCATCGTTGTTTCAAGTTTAGTATTCTTTTCTGTAATCTCTGCAGTTCGCTGTTCTATGACCAGTTCCTGTTTTTCCATATTCAATAAGTTCAATAAAGTGGAAGCAGTTGTATCAACTATGGATTGCGTCAGTTGCTGACTCGCCAGAGAGTAATTCGGATTTTTTTGTTGGAGGTCTGCAATTACTATTAACCCCAACACTTTCCCCATTGAAACAATTGGCAGAACAAACATCGATTGAATACCAAAGTATCGGCATACCGTGTGATTTACCCGATCATCTGCAAAAACATCAGGAATGAGTTCCGCTTTTCTAGAAGCAATCACTTCTTGGAATACTTTATCATTTTCCTCGTCAAACTCGATCTCGTCATGAGATTTAACCCACTCTTCTGGAGACCAATTGCTATTCCGATTAATCGTTGCAGGTTTAATCTTTTTATGCACTAACGGATCGATCAAGTGCACGCCAATGTTATTGTTTCCAAGGACTTTTTCGATATACAGAAAACTTGTATCCAAGGCTTCTTGCATCGTAGAACAAAGGGACAATTCCCTTGTTATATCCAACAGCAACTGCTTTTCCTGAATCAGTTCTTCTTTGTTCATCAGCAACTTGGCATTTTGAATAGCAACAGCGGCCATATTGACATAGGACTGAACGGTTTGAATCTCCAGCTCCGTTAAATTCATCGGTATTCCATAGTCGAACAAGAAAACTAGTCCAAATAGTTCCGTCTCGCCGGTAATAGGTAAAACTAGAAGGGACTTTATCTTAAAACCTTGGACGGCCCTTGGATCAGGTCGATGATCTTTAGATGTATCGGATATATATATTGCTCTTTTAGTTTCAATTACTTCTTTCGCCAGTAAATCGAAGTCTGTATCAATTACATGCATATCAAGTGTCATGCCGTTGATTACTTCAGGTTTTCCTACGAACCCCCTGAATGACCCATCTGGTTGTGGCAAATAAATTCCGACCGAGTCACATTGGACAATCTCTTCTGATATTGCGGTGACGACGTGATTCAGTACTTCTCTTAACTCTAGCTTTGTATTTATTAACTTTGTTATATTCGCAAGACGAAGATATCTCATTTGATCTTTCACTATTCATCCCCCCTTTTTTCTGCGCAAATATATTGTCTACTCATAGAGTAGTAGATACTCTATTGCATATCGAGAAATAAGATCTTATTTAAGTTATTCGACAAATTATTTAAAATAGCCTTTTAATAGATGTAAAAGCTACTTTAAATATATAACGAACCAATGATTTTTGTATAAGCAAATAGTAGTGTTCCCTAAGGAATGACAAAATACTCCCCGGCAGTTGCATAGTTGCCGGGGAGTATAGATTTATATATTTAGTTTCCAAGTAGGAATTTAACGCCGCCTACGCCTACATCAACTTCTACATGAATCGTGGTATCGGATCGACCATACACTTCGTTCACATAAATACCTTTCCCCTTGGATATAAAGTCCTTCGCTTCTATACTACCAACCCCTTTGTCTACAACTAATTCAACGCCGATGTCTTTCGGCAAATAAATAGTTGCACCTCCTACCCCAAGATCAAGTTCTACATCGAAGCTTTCCTGCCAATCATCATCCAAGTTAATAATTGTATCGCCAACTCCCGCATCGACCGATAAGTGGCTTAGCCGAATTCCTGCTAGATCCAGTTCTGAATCTGATACACCCATTTCGACATCTAGACGCACAGGTATTTCATTAGTCAGCTGAAGTTTCCAATTATTACGTTGCTTTCGCAAAATTGATAAACCTGTTCCCTTCTGTTGAATCTTTACGTAGCCGATGTCTTTTTTATTCTTGTAGGTAACGGATGGATACCATTTTTTTATATTGGTATCGATGTTACCGTCCACCCATTCCTTCGCGCCACCTTCAATTAAGAAACTACCCGCACCGAAATCAATATCTACGTCTAGTGACTTGGCATCATCTTTTTTTATGGATAATGCGCCTGACACTTTTTCTTTCGTGAGCCGATCATACGTCCAGATGCCTGCCGCTCCCAACAATACAGCACCTAATACTATTATCAGTATTTTCTGCATAGTAACACTCCTTTATTCTATCTTAAGCGAAATGCACAAAAATTGATTCATCCAAATGATTGAATTGTATATCCGTCTTAGGTCTGAGTGATGTATCTAAGCAGCTGGACGTATTACGAGTTCTATAATTTGAATTCTACATAGTCTATGGTATTATAGAAAACAAGTTAATAGTCCGGGTTTGAGTTACTGAGAAGACCTCAAGAAGTGATTGTGCAAATGCAATCACTTTCTTGAGGTCTTTTTTTGTCCCTTGACCCACTATAAAAAGGAGACGATAGAATTGACAAACTTTTCATCAATGAACCGAAATGAAATTATGAATACGTTGAGCACTGAGAATTTTGATGTTTTAATTATAGGCGGTGGTATTACCGGTGCAGGAATCGCACTGGATGCAGCGTCACGCGGTATGAAAACTGCATTGATCGAGATGCAGGATTTCGCATCTGGGACATCAAGCCGTTCAACAAAACTAGTGCATGGCGGCTTGCGTTATTTGAAGCAATTTGAAATTAAAGAAGTTGCCGAGTTGGGGAAGGAGCGCGCCGTCGTCTATGAGAACGGTCCGCATGTCACTACACCAGAGTGGATGCTATTGCCGTTTCACAAAGGCGGCACATTTGGTCCTGCATCTACAGCACTTGGATTAAAAGTATATGACTTCCTAGCTGGGGTAAAGCGCAGTGAACGTAGAAAAATGCTCAATCTCAAAGAAACTATTAAACGAGCACCACTTATAAAAAGAGAAGGACTTCAAGGAAGCGGCTACTATGTGGAATACCGCACGGATGATGCGCGATTGACCATTGAAGTGGCAAAATCCGCAGCAAAAAAAGGTGCCACCCTATTGAATTACGCGAAAGCGGAAGGTTTTATCTACAATGAGCAAAATCAGATCTCAGGCGTCCAAGTACGGGACATGATCAAAGACGAACTGTTGACTATTCAAGCGACAAAAGTGATCAATGCTGCAGGTCCTTGGGTCGATGAAGTGAAAGAAATTGATGGTCACTCAAACGGAAAGAACTTGATCTTGTCCAAAGGAATTCACCTAGTATTCGACCAAAGTGTATTCCCCTTGCATCAAGCAATCTATTTTGACACGCCCGATAAACGTATGATCTTTGCTGTGCCACGTGACGGGAAAGCCTATGTCGGCACAACAGATACATTCTATGAAGGTGATCCAAAGGAAATGCAAATCACCGAAGAAGACCGTACGTATATTTTAAATGCTATCCACTACATGTTCCCTGATGTAACTGTATCTGAAAAAGATGTCGAGTCCAGCTGGGCAGGCGTTCGTCCTTTAATTCACGAAGACGGGAAAAAACCTTCCGAGATTTCACGTAAGGACGAAATCTGGGAATCCGAACGTGGTCTGATCACGATTGCTGGTGGTAAATTAACAGGGTATCGTAAAATGGCGGAAACGGTCGTAAACAAGATTTCTAGTCTTCTGCAGCAAGAAAAGGGATTGCAATTCAAACAATCCAATACAAAAAACATGCCGATCTCGGGCGGTGATGTTGGTGGTTCAGCTCAATATCCTCGATTCTTCAACCAAGCGATCGGCCGTGGGATGTTGCTGGGATTCACAGAGCGTGAAAGCCGCCACTTAGCTGCACTTTACGGGTCTAATGTCGATCAAGTCTTAACCATCCCTTATGATGCATCCGAATCAATGCCGCGCATTCTCTATGTGAAATTACGTTATGCGATCGAACAGGAGATGACTGTAAAACCGACTGATTTCTTTATTCGTCGTACGGGTGACTTGTTCTTCAATATTAAAAATGTCCAAGATGCAAAACAAGACGTACTCGTCAAAATGGGACAGATCTTGAACTGGACTGCCGATGAACAGAAACGCTATGCGTTAGAGTTGGAAGACGAGTTACAAAAAGCTACATCCGTTGTGTAAATACGATAGTATAAATGTATATCCATAGATGGAGGTTCCTTTATATGTCCTTTCATAACCAAAAAGTATTGCCAGCAGCACGTACACTAAAACAATTTGAAAAACTACTGGAGAGTCCGTTCGAGTATATCGTTTTACTTGAAGTGCATATAAGTAATTTAAAAACTGTTAAGCAAGAAGCGGAAAAACGTTGTAAGAAACTCATAATTCACGCGGACTTGATACAAGGTCTCAAAACAGATAATTATGCAGCTGATTTTTTATGTAATGATATTCGACCTGCAGGCATTATATCTACACGATCGAATATGATCATGAAAGCAAAATCCAAAAACATTCTTGCGATCCAGCGTATGTTTTTACTCGATACTATTGCGTTGGAGAAAAGCTACTCTCTTATTGATCAAACAGCTCCCGATTTCATCGAGATGCTTCCAGGTGTCATCCCTGAACTTATCGAAGAAGTCTATGAGCGCACAGGTATACCAATCATTAATGGTGGACTTATTCGTACGAAACAACATATTGAGGATGCACTCGCAGCAGGAGCCGTAGCGGTAACTACATCAGATAATCAATTATGGGAGTCCTTTACGTGATAAGAGAACTTTCTGTGTTTTTGTTGACAGATGATACCAACCACTCTATACTTGGAAACAAGTTAATATAAGTGGTTGAGTTTAGGAGTCCACAATTAAGTTCTTGCGTAGAGCAAGGGGTTAATTGTGGACTTTTTTGCGTCGTAAACGCTCAACTACCAAACTAACACTAGGTAGGAGGAGATGTAGATGACAGCTTTTACAGGCGAATTGATCGGCACTATGATTTTAATTTTATTTGGTGGTGGCGTAGTAGGTGGCGTAGCGTTGAACAAGTCTAAAGCAATGAGTGGAGGATGGATTGTTGTCACTGTCGGTTGGGGACTTGCGGTTACACTTGGCGTATACGCAGTAGGTCAAGCAAGCGGTGCACATTTAAATCCAGCAGTCACGATTGGTTTTGCGACTATTGGAAACTTCCCTTGGGCGGACGTTCCCATGTATCTGTTGGCACAAATGATTGGGGCCATCCTTGGAGCGGTATTGGTCTACTTCCACTACTTACCCCATTGGAAAGAAACAGAGGATCCGACGGCAAAACGGGATGTATTCGCTACTACACCTGCCATTTACAATCCCCTATCAAATGTCACGAGCGAAATAATCGGGACATTCATTTTAGTACTTGGCTTATTATCAATTGGCGCCAATGAGTTTACTGAAGGACTTAATCCGTTAATTGTTGGGGCTTTAATCATCGCCATTGGTTTATCACTTGGTGGCACAACTGGCTATGCGATTAATCCTGCACGCGATCTCGGCCCAAGAATTGCACATGCTTTTCTTCCCATTGCAGGCAAAGGACCATCAGGATGGAAGTATGCATGGATTCCAGTAGTGGGTCCGATTATCGGCGGTACATTCGGAGCATTATTCTACAAGCAGTTTTTCGTAGGAGAAAACAGTGTTACGTTTTGGCTAATTGGAGCAATTATCCTGGCGATTCTTCTTGCTGCCCAGTTCTCCATACGCAAAGTAACTGTACAATCAGCAATACAAACACAGTCAACAAAAGCAACGATTGACTAATTCACTCACCTATACTGGAGGAATATATTATGACAAAAAAATATATTATGGCACTTGATCAAGGCACAACTAGCTCAAGGGCAATTTTATTTGATAAAAAAGGTAGAATTTTTCACTCAGCGCAACAGGAGTTCACTCAATACTTCCCTAAGTCTGGATGGGTTGAACACAATGCAGACGAAATTTGGAGCTCTGTTTTATCCGTAATTGCAGGCGTATTGTCTGAGAAAAATATATCCGCTGAACAAATCGAAGGGATCGGTATTACAAATCAACGCGAAACAACAGTTGTTTGGGATAAGCATACAGGAAATCCGATTTATAATGCGATCGTTTGGCAATCGCGTCAAACTGCAGACATTTGCGACAACCTTAAAGAAAGCGGTTACAACAATTTGTTCAGAGATAAGACCGGATTGCTTATCGATGCATACTTTTCGGGCACTAAAGTCAAGTGGATTTTGGATAATGTAGAAGGCGCACGTGAAAAAGCTGAAAACGGAGACTTGTTGTTCGGTACGATTGATACGTGGATTATTTGGAAGTTATCAGGTGGTGCGGCACATGTAACAGATTACTCGAACGCTTCTAGAACGCTTATGTACAATATACATGAACTACAATGGGATGAAGAACTATTGTCTATCTTGGGTGTGCCGGCATCGATGTTGCCTAAAGTGTGTCCTTCATCTGAAGTCTATACACATGCAGATCCCGAGCAATTTTTCGGTCACGCAGTTCCTATCGCGGGTATTGCAGGAGATCAACAAGCTGCATTATTCGGTCAAGCTTGTTTTGAATCGGGTATGGTGAAAAACACATATGGAACAGGTTGCTTTATGCTAATGAACACGGGCGAAAAAGCGGTTAAATCCGATAATGGGCTGTTAACAACCATCGCTTGGGGAATTGATGGCAAGGTAGAGTATGCGCTAGAAGGAAGTATCTTCGTCGCAGGTTCAGCAATTCAGTGGTTGCGCGATGGTTTACGCATGTTCCGAAACTCTTCCGAAAGTGAGCAATACGCAAAACGGGTCTCTTCTACAGATGGCGTCTATGTCGTACCGGCATTTGTTGGTCTTGGTACCCCCTACTGGGATAGTGATGTGCGTGGTGCCGTATTCGGTTTAACACGCGGAACGACGAAAGAGCATTTTGTACGGGCTACGCTAGAATCCCTTGCATACCAAACGAAAGACGTCGTTGATGCAATGGAATCGGATTCAGGTATCTCTCTAAAAACGTTACGGGTAGATGGCGGAGCAGTCGAGAACAACTTCTTGATGCAGTTCCAATCCGATTTACTAAATGTATCGGTTGAACGACCGACGATTAATGAAACAACAGCGCTCGGTGCCGCATACTTGGCTGGACTTGCTGTAGGTTTCTGGAAAGACCGTTCAGAAATTGCCGCACAATGGGCAATAGATCGACCGTTCCAACCTAATATGGAGGAATCTGAACGCGAAAAGCTGTACAGCGGCTGGCAAAAAGCTGTACAGGCAGCGACTGTGTTTAAATAAGTTCTTTGCTGAAAGTACCTGTAGGTTCATTTGTCGTGACTGTTTTAATTGTCATGCCTTTCCCTACAGGTATTTTTCATCCCGTTATCTTTTTAAACTCGCGACCCGTATGAATCTACAAGGATAGTTTGTAGTGGCTAAAGACATCGAATATAGAGTAATAATAAAGTTCGCTGCCATCTAAAAATAATAGCCGATCCGCACGATTGGAAGTTAATTGTGGCTGCAATGGATTTCCATCAGGTTTACGGAAGTCGAGCTCTTGAACTATTTCGTAGGAATCAGCTTTTCTAATCAATTCAAAAAAGTGATGATGATCAAAGTACTTTCGATGCACGACCATTGCATCGCCATTGATCGCAAATGTTTGAAATCCAAGTGCGTCAGTAGAGAATTGGAACTCGCCACTTTCATTCATTAAACCAATTTGTGCATCCATGCCAATGAAATACCAAATTTCATCATTCGCTGCCACATTCAGCGCCAAACATTCTCCTGTAAGCTTTCTATCATTCCCGTCATCTATAATATTTCCCTCATGATCCCAGCCCACTAGCCCTGAATTACCAATTGGTTTCTTCCAACCATAATTACCATAAACGCCTTCATCAAAATAACCTGTCCATATCTGATTATCTTTCGTCGTATATATATGGTCGATTCCATCGCCTAAACAGAATGAACGAATCAAGTTCCCGTCCCAATCATAGACGCGTCCATTTTGATCAACATGGGTTTCATCATGATAAATAGATCTTGCGCAAGCAAGCAGTATATGGTCATCGTCAATCGATTCAACTACATGATAATTCCACTGTTCATTCGGCAAATGCAGTACCGTCTCCTTACCATCCTTCAGACGAAGTACTTTTACGAATAAGTCTGACAAGTATATTGAACTGCTATCAATTCATACTTTCCCATAGTGTACAGGTATATCAGATAGAAATAATAAAATGTGAAAAACAGTTATATATCACTACCTATTTCATTACATTTCGAATATACGTCAACCAATGCAGCGTGCTAAAATATATTAAATGCAATTCCAAAGAGGATGTGTAAAACTCAAAAGAAGTTCGTTATTAGCTGTACGCTCATCACGTTACACGGTATTTGATTTATAAAATCAAACGATTAAAGAGGTGTTCAAAGTTGATAGCAGAAAATAAAGAACAAACGATATTTACTCATACAGGAAAGAAAATCATAACAGATCGTGTGATTGATATAATAGCGAAAGTCGATGAACCACTAGTCGTTGTACTCGGCAATATGTTAAGCGACGAAGAATGCGACGAACTGATTCAGCTTTCTACAGATAAAATGAAACGTTCTAAAATCGGCATAATTCATGCAGAAAATGAAATTAGAACAAGTAGCGGTATGTTTATTGAAGAACCTGATAACTTGATCGTCCTACGGATAGAAAAACGGATTGAAACAATTATGAATATCTCCATCGAACACGGCGAAAGTCTCCAAGTTCTTCACTACCTACCTGGACAAGAATATAAAGCGCATCACGACTTCTTCTCAGCAACAAGCAACGTTACGAATAACCGGATTAGCACACTCGTCATGTACTTGAACGATGTCGAACAAGGCGGCGAAACGTACTTCCCTCACCTCAAACTGTCCATCACACCTAAAAAAGGAATGGCTGTCTACTTTGAGTATTTTTACAACGATCCGCTGATGAATGACCTAACATTACACGGTGGTGCACCAATAGAAGTCGGAGAGAAATTTGTAGCTACGCAGTGGATGAGAAAACAAAAAGTACGGTAAAAGGCTCTATTAACTATCATCTATAATTTATATATTCGTATTGTCAATCCGTCCAGTTTAATCAGCTGAACGGATTTTTTATTTCTCCATGATAAACACTAACGCCTACTCTGACTAAAACAAATACAACAACGTAATAAGATGATAGTATTAATCCAAAGGCTCTTTTATCTACAAAATCGAGCACTATTACTACTTTAAATGGGGAGTTTCATGTATTTACTCACTATCTTTTTAATTTTTGGTATATTAACCGGTTTTTTATCTAGTATGTTTGGATTCGGCGGCGGTTTTGTCGTCATACCTGTTTTATATATTTTGTTACCTGAGTTGAATTTTCCTGAGCCGTTAGTTATGCATGTTGCTATAGGAACATCTCTTGCGATCATGATCATCAATTCAATCAACTCTACGATCTCTCATTATCGTAGAGGCCATATTTTATGGTTTATCTTCTTTCAATTGGCACCTGCTATTACTGTTGGCGCGTTAATAGGTGGTTTACTATCGCCTTTTATAGAAGGTGATATTCTTAGGTACTTATTTATTGGTCTTATCCTATACACCATTTTCTCATCATTGATTGGGAAAGGTTTTATACATGTGAATACGGATAGTATACAAATGCCTGGACGCTTGAAAACATCACTCATTGGGAGCGGTGTCGGTTTTATTTCTACGTTACTTGGTGTTGGCGGTAGTCTAATGACCATTCCATTCTTGAGAAGTTGTCGATTAAAAATGGTTAATGCGGTGGCTTTAGCTACACCACTGAGCCTACCTATCGCGATGATTGGTGCTACTACATCCATATTTAACGGCATGCAGCAAACCGGTCTACCCCCTTGGTCATTTGGCTTTGTCTATGTACCCGCCTTTTTCGGCATTGTGATTGGTGGTTTTATAGGCGTGCCAGTTGGAACACGCATTGCTCATCGTTTGCCCGATCAATTATTCTCCAAAGTTTATTTGGCATTGCTTGTTGTTGTAGTTATTACGATGATAGTGAAATAAAGATCTACTCAGTTATTGAATGAAAAAAGACGCTTACTGAAGATTTCGGTACGTGGCAGTTCTATCCACAAACACTAAAAGATGAATCAACTCATTTTATTAAAAAAGCGCCAACTCCATAGACTGGAGTTGACGCTTTAAATATAGCTTATGATAAAATTGTCTTCTTCCCTTAGGAAAAATCCTCATTTCACTTCTATAACAATTTTTCCTTTTGCATGGTGAGTTGCGCTTAATTCATGTGCATCTCGTAGTCCTTTGGCGGATAGAGGAAATGTGTGGCCTATATGGGTTTTCACTTCTCCTTTTTGCATTAGCTCGCCAAGTTCGGCAAGTTGCTTTCCATTCGGATTAAGCCATAGAGATTCAGCTGTAATATGATTAGCTTCAGCCTTTTCAAGATTTGGCTGGCCTGCAATCGAAACCAGTCGCCCCCCTTTTTTAACTACACTCAAGCTTTTCTCTAAAATCTCACCGCCCATTGTATCAACAACTAAATCAACGTCTTTTACGACATCTGTAAAATCAGTTGTTTCATAGTTAATAAATTCGTCAACACCGAGCTCTTTTAAGAAAGCTTCGTTCTTACCACTAGCTGTCGATAGAACATAAGCGCCAAAACTTTTAGCGATTTGAATACCCAAGCTTCCAACACCGCCCGAGCCAGCATGAATTAAGACTTTGTCTCCTGGTTTAATTTGACCAAAGTCAACAAGACATTGCCAAGCTGTTAGTCCGGCTAGTGGAACTGAAGCAGCTTCCTCAAAACTAACATCGGCTGGTTTTAAAGCAACTAAGTCTTCGTTAACAGCAACATACTCAGCGTATGTTCCATTTTCCATTGCCGGACGAGCGAATACTTCATCTCCTACTTTGAAACTCTTCACGTCTTTCCCTACTTCAGCGATCACTCCTGCTGCATCCCATCCCAAAATAAGCGGAAATTCAAAAGGTATATTCTCTTTCATATAACCTTCTCGAACTTTCCAGTCAATAGGATTTACTGACGTTGCATGCATCTCTATTAATACCTGATGATGTTGTATTTCCGGCTTCGGAAGTTCTTTCTCAATAAGTTCTTCTGCCCCACCGTATTGTTCAATAACAATTGCTTTCATCTACTTCACTCTCCCTATTCTGCTCATTCAGTATAGATACCCGTTTAATCAAAAAAGTATTCATTTACTGAGCTAACATCGTTTTCCTCAAGAAATAAATCTACTCGCAAAAGAAATATTACTTATTGACAGATAATTCTTGATGACTTCATAACCCCTGACCAACCACTTTTGTGTTACAGTTGTTACATAAAAGTAGTTGGTTTACATACCGCTAATTAGATGGTCTTGAAAATGTTTTATAGTGAATTCTTGTAATGTAGAGATAGAAGAGAATCATTTCTAAAAAGGAGGACGGCATGAACCTAGGCCTTATTGTTTCATTGATTATCGTTGTCATTGTTTTAGTTGTCGGATTACTTTTGACCATGTCCATTGCTAATTCTAGTACTAGTTCCAGCACTAATTCCAGTACTAAAACGTACAGTAGTAAAAAAAGCTTTTCCAATTTAATGTGGATTTATGTTTTATCATTACCAGTAATTATTATATTGACCGTTATAGCTATATTTATATTTTACTAACTATTTGAGAGTGAAATTACGTTCGATCTCCTAACTTCTCGGCGTGTAAAGGCACTATCTTTATCTATAATGTATTAATGTTCTTGGATACTTACGTTCTAACCCATTTACAATACAAAACATTTATATTTCAGCAGACGCAAAAACGAGGCTGGGACATAACTAGCCAGAAGTGAGCCAAAAAAGGGTTCGATCATCGGTTTTTGATGATCGAACCCTTTTTGTATAGAAATCCTTGTACGACTTCTATACATTTACCTCCCTGGCAGTGTACTTTCTCAAGTTCACTGCCAATAAACCGAAGGCTAATTCATTTTTCACCTTTTCCTTTCCTCTTACGGAGAAACGAGTGAACCCCAAATTAGCCTTCAAGAATCCAAAAACTGGCTCTACGTCAATCTTGCGCTTGCCGTAAATTTCACCTGTTTTCTTATCTGAAAGCTTTTCACGAATATATTCTTTTTGCTGTTCCCACTTTTCATTCACATACAACTTCCTATTGTTCTCTTCTTTTGCTTTGGTACAGAAAGAGCGCAATGGGCAGCTTGAACAATCCTCACATTCGTATACTTTCATCGTCCGTGTGAATTGATAACGATCCGTCCGATTGGAAAGGTAGCGGAACACGAGTTTTCTGTCATTTGGGCAAGTAAAGGTATCCGTAGTTTCATCATATGCCCAATTCGCTGTATTGAAAGGATCGGTTTTGTACTTCTTTTTCTTTTCTTTCCGGTAGTGGTTATAGGTAATAAGCGGAACGCGCTTTCGATTTTCAATGACATCTCCGTAATTCTGTTCACTTCCATAACCGGCATCCGCGACAATATACTGTGGCAGCTCAAAAAAGTCTTGTTCAATAGTATCTAAGAATGGAATGAGTGTACGCGTATCGGTCGGATTTGGATACACGTCAAAAGCGAGGGTATATTGCCCTTCGGTCGCAATTTGCACATTATATCCCGGTTTTAGTTGCCCGTTTTTCATATAATCATCTTTCATCCGCATAAAGGTCGCATCGCGGTCCGTCTTCGAGTAGCTGTTACGATGGCCAAAGATCTTCATATCGTGCTGATACTTCTGCTTTCGATCCAAGAAGTCTTGAAATTGTTTACGGTATTGTTTAGGTTCTTTTCGTAGCGAGCGAATTTGTTTACGTTCCTCGACATCTTCGCTAGCGTTAATCTTTTCTGTATAGGTTTGGATAGTATCATCTAGCTTCTCTACTACTTTAGACAGTTCCGCAGTAGATAGTTCATCCAGACTTTCCCGTTCGATTTCAGGGATGATCTCTTTTTCTAACAGCTCTTCGTACATCTGACTGGACCTTTCTACAAGACCTGAACTATACCGTTCCACTGACTTGCGCCAGACAAATGTAAATTTGTTGGCATTCGCCTCAATCTTTGTTCCATCAATAAAAATGGCTTCTTCATCAATTAGCTGTTTTTGTACCAGCTGGCAACGAAATTGCACGAAGCACTGGCGTAGTACTTCTTTTACTTCAGGATGAACGCGAAATCGATTGATGGTGCGATAGCTTGGTTTATAACCTTGAGCTAACCACATCATGCGAAGGCTATCTTTTAACAGTCCTTCTATTTTTCTGCCCGAAAAAACAGACTGTGTATAGGCACACAAAATGATCTTTAACATCATCCGTGGATGATAAGATGGGCAACCTGTCTCACGCAAAAAGCTGTCAAATGCTTGTTTCGGAATGCTTTCGACTAGATCATGCACGGCGTAAGCAATATCATGTTCTTGTAAGCTAATTTCTAAATCTAAAGGTAAAATCAGTTGGTTCATGTTATAATCTTTAAACATAAGGATACCTCCGATACTTTTTGTTGTGGTGACTAAATTTTATCAGAAGGTATCCTTTTTTTCTTCCTAAAACTAAAAAAATATATAAAAAAGAACGGACCCCATAAACTTCAATGGGTCCGTTCTTTTTCGATTTCAAGGAGGGTTTTGTCCCAGCCTCGTTTTTAAAATATATAGTGGGAAAACGGCTTACATCATGCCGCCCATAGAGTCCGGGCTATTACACTTGTATATCTTCTAGTACAAATCGTTATACATCAACGTTCCGGAATGTTTCGTTCAATTTAATTATATCAACTTATACTGGTTTTTATAATTTTCAGCATCAATTACGGCATCAAATATGACCTTGTGGCATCAGAAACAGATAGCTAAAAGTTTTTAGATTCCGCCGTCTGTTTTCTTGTAAAGTATTGCTAATTTGGATCGGTAGATGAAGTGCTATTTAGTGCTAAAATATCATTCTTGCACAAATTTCTCAATATCCCTAAGCCACAGTTTTTACTTCGCCCTGTAAATTGATATAGCTGTGAAATTTAATCGAACCTTACTATATCTGTATTCAATGGCTTTCTTTTCGTAATCATTTAAACTATCCTATATGTCTATACCGATTCAGGAAGATTCGGGGTCGTATTGAAGGAAGTGCCACACCCGGAAATGGACAAACTTCCGGGCGCTGGATAAGTGAAGATAAATTCCTGGTTGTGCATGAAACGAAAACAAAGTACCTGGGTAACATTGAATTCGGAGTTCAATGTTGCACAGGTACTCTTTATTAAATATTGCAATTTGGGCCATTTTTTTGCCCCAATAATGAGGATAAACGTTGGTGTAATTATTACAGAATCCATTTGAAAGTAAATGCCGTTCTGTTTAAGGCAGATGTCATGCAAAATTATGTGTGGGTATGGGGGGGAATTCTACCAGATGCTTGTCAAGGTGCTGTCCCCCCAAAGCCTGCTTTGCGAATCCGGAATTCCTCTTTAAACTTTTGAATTTCCGGATGTAACGGATGCAATCGTTGGAATTAGTGCATTTAATCCAATTAGTTTTTTGGGTTTTGATATTTGTTTATAGATCATCTTTTATCACCTTTACGTTAGCTTACCAAAAGGTTTAACAAATTTCTGTGGTTTTTGACATAGCTGAATTTTGGATGTGCTAAATAGCAGCATAATTGAGATTTTGGGGTTATTTGTGCTTTAAAATCGGTTTTTGAAGTTACTATTTTGGGGGGAGTGGACGCGAAGGTTGGGCGGTCGAAAGGGAGATTCCCACACTACCACAGTTTCATCTCCCTATTTCCAACAAAAAAAGGCAGAGCGTCGTGAAAACGCTCGACCCCCTACCCAATCCTTATTATTTTCCCCAGTGCTCCGCGATGAATTCAGTGCGGCCAGAACGGGCACGGTTGTCTGTGTAATGTTCTTTTTCTTTTATGTAATAATCTTGATGGTATTCTTCAGCCCGGTAGAAAGTTTCTGCGGGGCGGATTGCTGTGACGATCGGTTTTGAGAAAACGCCGCTTGCCGCTAGGTTGGCTTTCGATTTCTCGGCAACTTCCTGTTGCGCTTCTGTGTAATGGAAAATCGCGGTTGTGTACGATGAGCCGCGGTCGTGGAATTGACCTTCTGCGTCTGTTGGGTCGATTTGTTGCCAGAATACTTCGAGCAACTTTTCATATGAAAACAAAGCAGGGTCAAATGTGATTTCAACAACTTCCACATGGCCCGATTCACCATTTTTCACATCTTCATACGTTGGATTATCGAGATGCCCGCCCATATAACCTGACTCGATATCTTGGACGCCTGGCCATTCTTTAAACGGTTTCACCATGCACCAGAAACATCCTCCTGCAAATGCAGCTTTTTCAAACTTTTTTCAGTCATTGTCTATATCTCCTTTCAATTATAGCGAGTGTACAAAACGCCTCTTTTAGTAAACCGGTACCCATCCTTCTTGTGTTACGAAGATGCGGGCAGCTACTACTTTGCGATCGGCTGCGAGTGTGAAATAGTGGCGGATGTTTTCCGGAACGGAAATTAAATCACCTGGGTTAAGATGCACTTCAAAGAATCGTTCGTCTTTTCCTTGAATGATGAATACGCCGTGTCCACTGACTATGTAACGCACTTCATCGTCTGTATGGTGGTGTTCTTGTTCGAAGTTTTTCAGAAGTTCATCCAAATTAGGTGTCGCATCTGATAGTGAGATAATGTCTGCCGTTTTATAACCGCGGCGCTCTGAAATATCGTCGATTTCTGTTTTAAAAGCCTTAAGAATCTCTTCTTTTTCTTCATCAGTTAAATTGAATTTTTCACGAAGGTTTTCGGGTAGCTTTTCGATATCCCAATACTCATAAACGACTTCTTGTTGCTCTAGAAATGCCGCAACCTCTGTTTGTGTTTCAATAACTTCGTTTGTTCCTTGAATTGTAATTGTCGCCATTTTACTCATCTCTCCTCTGATATATTTTTGGTTTTTACTTACACTTGCACATTCAAGCGGGCTTCAATGATCCGAATACAGTCATAAAAATTAGTGAACGGTGAATAAGGAATGTTCAATTCCTCGCATTTTTCAATTAAGAAATCCCTTGCAATGACGATATCGGCAAGCTTTGCCGCTTCTAGGTCTGTAATCGAGTCACCGATGACAATGCTCGTTTGCTGCTGGGCAGTGTTCTCGCGAATAATCGTCGGCTTACAGCAACCGCAGCCTTGACTTGTACAAATTGCATCACATTCATGCGGGAAGAGGATGTTGATGTGTTCTCCTGAAAAATCACTTTCGTTGCAATAGACTTGATTGAATGGCCCGAATGGTTCAAGCAATGGGTGAATGAAAAAGTCGATGCCGCCACTTACGATATAGAGCGGTATGTTTTTTTCGCGGGTAAACTGAACAAATTCACCAAAACCTTCCCTGATTTCCGCGTCCTCCAAAACGAACGACACGATTTGTTCTTTTTGGGAAGTGGGCAATAAAGCAAAGAGTTCTTTGACTCCTGTTTGAATCGACACCCTTTGCGCCATAATATCGTCCTTTATCCCTTCCCATCCAGGGGGAGCGAACTTATCCATAATATTGACAATATTATCTTTCATCGTAATCGTACCATCGAAATCACAAAAAATTACCGGGTTGAACTCTGCACTCATACCTATTTGTCCTCCTTGCCGCCTATCAATAAAACCTCTTCTACTATAAGAAGAGGTCATTTATTCATCTTCTTATCTCCCAACAACACGTTGCAAGAAGTAGCACCGTGTCCCTCCACCTAGATAAGAAATCTCGTACTTTTTTCAATTGATTCTGATTATTGCATTGTTCGACTTCTTTGTCAATGAACGCTTATCCAACAGTAGTTTTATGAAATAACCGGGACGGCTTTATCCCGCGCCTTATTCTTTTCCTCTTCCTCTTCCGGTACGCGAATGAATTTAACAATAATCGCACTCACTACATAGAGGGCACTGAAAATCCACACAACCCCTTCGGCTCCGACTAGCCCGATAAACGCCAAAGCGATGGCTGGTGCTACGAATGTGGACAGACCCGCGGCGAAGTTCAACACGGACATTGCTGCGCCTTTATCCGCACCTGCAACGGATGGTACCAGTGCACCGATTGGTACATAACCCGCTACCAAACCGCCCCAGATGAATCCGACAATGCTCGTCATGAGAATACTTCCGTTTGTTATCACCGGAACATAAAACAGAAGAGGCGTGAAAATCGCACAGCCGATTCCACCAAACCAAATGATTGTGTTTTTCCAACCTAATTTATCCCCAATGAAGCCGAACACTAAATTGAAAATGATGTTTCCTAAGAAGAACGTACCCCATAATTGCAACCAAGCAGTTGTTTCAATGCCATGTTGCGCCATATGCATCGGTAAGAATACCGGAAATCCATAGACACTTAAACTATTGATAACACGGACAACTCCACCTGCAGCAACCCGTTTGTTCGTTTTCAAAATGGTGATGCCTTTCAATAATTCTGTGATTGCTTCTTTTTTGTTCGCGAGTTTTTTCTTTTCGAACTTGTCTTTATTGAGTACTAAAGCGAAGATCGCACCGACACATACCCAGAAAATAGATGTCCACATTGTATTGATGTAACCGAGATACTGGATTGCGTAACTTGAATACCACGCGCCGAGCACCATCATTCCCGCACAAAATGCAAACCAGAACCAACCAACGGCAGAACTCAATTTGTTTTGCGGTGTCTTATAAATGACCCATGTCAAGAAGGAATAGGCAAACAACGGATAACCGAAACCTTTAATGAAATAAGTGAGAAGCATAATCGGGTAATTCATCGTTGAGAAACCAAAAATGATAAACCCTGCAGTACCGACTATATAAACGGCTAACCCGAGTGCCATTGTACGTTTTGGACCAAATACTTCTACACAGACGCCTGAAAACCAAGAAGACAGCGCGATCGAAACTCCGTAGACTGTGAAAATCGCAGCTGACTGTTGAATGGTCAACCCACTTTCAACTAAGAAAGGACTTAGCCAACCGGCCTCAATTCCGTCCCCCATCATGAACAGCATGACACCGAAAAAACCCCATCCTAAGTTTTTCGTAATACCGATTTTTTCTAACATACTGTTCTCTCCATTTCTACTCTAAGATGCGAAACTCATTGATTCAAAAAAAACCCTTCCTGTAAAGACAGAAAGAGTTGGTGGCATACCTACCGCTAGCGCAATAAAAACATGCCTTACCCTTTCTATCTCTCAAGCTACGCTTGCTGGATTTGGCACAATTATGTTGCCGAAGTTTCATAGGGCCAGTCCCTCAACTTCTCTCGATAGAAAATAAACAATATGTAATTGGTCGAACAGTGTCAAAAGTTGAACTAATGAGTTAACTGTATAGAATAATTAATCGTAAGTCAACCACTTATTGAAACTTTCTAAAAAATAGTTTGAAATATGGTATACTTTCTATCATAAATCGTTTATTTGAAAGGATTTTTGATATGAAATCGTATATTGATATAAAAAATGGTGTTGTCCCCTCGGTTTGTGCGCTTGATTGCCCAGACCAATGTGGATTGCTTATTCATAAAGAAGACGGGAAAATCATTAAAATTGAAGGTGATCCCGATCATCCCATCACAAAAGGCAGTATTTGCAACAAAGTTCGACATATGACTGAACGCCTTTATGACCCAAAAAGGATTACAACCCCTTTGAAACGCGTCGGGGAAAAAGGCGATGGACAATTCGTTCCAATCAGTTGGCAAGAAGCCATCACAACCATCACAGACCAATGGAAAAAACTGATTTCTGAAGACGGTCCTGAATCAATTCTACCCTACAGTTTCTACGCCAATATGGGGAAACTCAGTTCCAAAGGGATGGATCGCCGTTTCTTCAACCGCCTTGGTTCGAGTCAATTGGACCGGACGATTTGTTCAGTCGCCGGCGAGGTTGGCTACAATTACACGATGGGCGGACGTTTCGGAACAGACCCCGAAGAAATGACGGAAACGAAATTATTTGTTTTCTGGGGCATCAATGCCGTCAGTACCAATATGCACCAAATCATGATCGCGCAAAAAGCGAGAAAAAACGGTGCTAAAATCGTCGTCATTGACGTCCATAAAAACCAGACGGGACGCATGGCTGATTGGTTCATCCCGATTCTTCCCGGAACTGATGGAGCGCTTGCACTCGGAATCATGCATGTTCTTTATAAAGAAAAGCTGGTCAATCAAGCGTTTTTGGAACAGTATACAATCGGCTATGAAGAGCTCGAAGAACATGTATTGCACTACGACCCGCAAACGGTTTCATCTATTACAGGTGTGCCAGAGGAAGATATCTATGAATTGGCGCGCATGTACGGGACCGTCTCTCCTTCGATGATTCGCATTGGCAATGGGCTGCAGCATCACGATAACGGTGGCATGATGGTCCGGACGATTTCCTGTTTGCCTGCTTTGACAGGGCAATGGGCATTGAAAGGCGGAGGTGCGCTCAAATCGAATTCCGACTATTTGACGCATAATACAGCCGCACTGGAACTTCCCGAACTTCAGGTAGTGCCAACGCGCAGATTCAATATGAATTTATTGGGACAAGCATTAATGGAGGAACAACAGCCGATTCGCTCATTGTATGTCTACAATAGCAACCCCGCCGTTGTCGCACCGGATGCCAATAAAGTACGGGATGGCTTAGCACGCGAAGATTTATTCACAGTTGTCCATGATTTGTTTTTGACGGACACGGCCTTGTACGCGGACATTGTTTTGCCAGCGACATCCGCTTTCGAAAACACGGACATCTATACGTCTTTCTGGCATCACTACATTCATTTGCAGGAACCCGTCATCGAAACTTACGGGGACAGTAAATCCAACCCGGACGTTTTCAGATTGCTGGCGCAAGCTATGGGCTTTGACGAGCAACCATTTCTAGATGACGACGCGGAAATGGTTGACCAAGCGTTAAGCCATCTGTCTAATCCTCATTTATCCGAAGTGTCGTATGCTGCCTTAAAGGAAAAACGCTATATGAAAGCAAGCGGTACCGGCGATTTCTTGAACAATTTAAAGACACCGAGTGGTAAAATTGAGTTGTATTCGGAACAAATGAAATCAGCAGGATTCCCGGCGCTCCCTACGTATATCCCGATTATTCAGGATTCCGATCATCCTTTACTTTATGTACCTGCAATTAACCATAACTTCATGAACACGATTTTTTCGAACAATGAAAAACATATCAAGCTTGAGAAAGCACCTAAGTTGTTCATGAACCGGCTAGATGCGGAAAGTCGGGGAATTGAAGACGGAGCGGCTGTCCGTATATGGAATGAGCGCGGGGAATGTGAGTTTACTGTTTCCGTCGGCGAGCAAGTTCTTCCTGGCGTTGTTGTCAGTCAAGGGATTTGGGGAGATAAGTCGGGTCAAAAACGCCTTGTGAATGCTTTGACGCCAGATCGGATTGCCGATATGGGCGGCGGTGCAACGTTCTTCTCCGGGCGTGTTGAGGTGGCGGGTTTATAACTAGATATGTTGAATTAAAGAACCCCACTGAATCCGCTATGACTACCCCTTTAGGGTGAACATTATTGAGAGAGAGTTGCGATGCGGAGTGTGGATTGTAATTCGCTTGGCGCTTTGGGGATGCCTCTGGCCCTAAGCCTGGATTAACGCTTCGCATCCAGTCTTACGGCTTCGGCTACCCCTTTGCCGCGCCTGCGCTGGGGTGTCCCATTATTGAAAGTATTTGGGTGATGTATAGACCGAGATTATAATGTGATTACTATTTGATACTAATTTCATTGAAGATAGACGCACTATAGGGTACAGGTCTTATCCCCGCTAATGAAATGCGCTTTCCTCCACAGAGACCATCCAGCGAAGGCGCGACTTCGTGGTAGCCGAAGCGATAAGACAAAAAGGGGTCTTCTTTCTGGCTTATCGCGGGAGGCATCCACAAAGCGCAGAAGCGATATTAGCGGGAACTCCAATTCTATCCATTGTATAGGGACTGTTGTTAAATGCTTTCTCTCGGTTTATGTATATTAGTCGATATTGCAACCTAAATAGTAGTGGATTAGAAGGAGTGCAGGTTTAATCCCCAATAACGAAATACGCTTTCTAACCTGGACCATCCAGCGAAGGCGCGCCAACGTGGTAGCCAAAGCGATAAGACTGAAAGTGGTTTCCTTTCTGGCTTATCGCGAGAGGCATCCACAAAGCGGCGAAGCGTTATTAGCAAGATTTCTGATTCATTCTATCTAAAAAAACGAGCCTCTTGGATACAACCCCAGGAGGCTCGTTTTGTTCTTATACTGACTCGACAACGCCCCATTGGTCAATGGCGCGTTTCAGAGGTTCTGATGTTTTTGCCGCTTCTTCGAGAGAAATTTGTTTGACACTTGCGTCAATCGCCGCCCGGAATGCTTTGGCACCTTGCGTCGGTCCGTCGGGATGGCCGAATATTCCGCCACCAGCATTGACGACAAGATTATCTCCAAAATCTTTCAGTAATTGTGGCACCATGCCTGGATGAATTCCAGCGGAAGGAACGGCAAATGTTTTTTCGAAGCCATTGTCTTCAATCAACGCTTCATTAATTGCCAACGCATCGAACCGCGAAATGGCGACATTGCCATATGAGCTTGGGAACAAGGATAGATCTCCACCGATTAGCCGCGTTAATTTCCCTACCAATAACGAGTAAGAGAATCCGCCACCCGCTTGTCCTGCTAGAACGCCCGATAATGCGGAATGCGCCACAATCGGCAAAGCGATATTGTTATTTTCACGCAACGTTTGAAGTGCATCTAGTCCATACGCATGGACGTTGAATAATAACGCATTCGCGCCGAGCGCTGCCGCCTGTTCCGCTTTGTCGTGAAGCTCATTCGTCCGCCCCGACAAGTTCACTGCATACAATGCCCGATTTCCGGTCTGTTCATAATGCCGATCGATAATGTCTTTTGCTGTTGTAATTCGCTTGTAAAACGGTGTTAATTCATTCTCAAAAAGAATTTCATCGTCTTTGATAAGATCGACACCGCCAGCTAGCAATTCTTCCAGTTGGCCGGAGAAAAAGGACAGATCCCTTCCCATGACTCCCTTGAAGATGGCTTTCAGCAATGGGCGATCCATGACATTCAACTGTTCACGAATTCCTTTTGTACCGAAGCGCGGACCTGGAAATTGTGCAAGCAATTGTTTGCCAAAATCCAAATCGATTAATTCATAGCCTTCAAAAAAGGATAGCTTGCCATAGACTGTCGTGAAAATCGCGGGAAGATCTGCCGAATAGTTAGCGGACGGATAAAAGATTTTTACCATATCCTTCACTTCCCCTTTTTCCACAGAAACGACTTCACCTTTATGGTGCTTCAGTTGCTGCTGTTCAAGATGCGGAATGTCTGTCCAAGACCCGATTGTGAGCCCGAGTGCATGTTGCTCCGCTATTTTTTCTTGCTCTAGATGTGTCGGAAATAGATAAGTGGCTGTAACTCCCATTAAAATTCCTCCTTGTGACTACTGTCGATGAACCAGCTCTCCAATTCTTCGAGAGAGCGTATTGTATTACGGTTAAGTATCAAATACTTCCCGAGCTCCAACACTTTTTTCCTTCTGGTCATTCTTTTTTGTTCATCTTCTTCATAATTCAAATCGTCAATTTGTGCAATACCTATGGAGCGGCGGACCAATTCGCACCCTGCATACCCCAGCATATCGGCAAATTTTCCGTCCATTACATGCGTCAGAAAACCCTCGAGTTGTGTATAAGGCTCATTGGATTCTTCTCTCCATAATTGGGCGAATGTATCGGTGTACGCATACCATGTTTCCCGCGCTTGTTCATAGCGCTTCGTTTGAAATTCAGGATGACCGATTCCATTTAACAACAAGCTTGCGATGAAATGCCCCATGTCAAACCCGAACGGCCCAAAACAAGCAAACTCGGTATCGAAAACAACTGTTTTGTCTTGTCCCATAAATATGGCACCACTATGTAAGTCGCTATGAATGAGCGCATCTGCTTTTGTCATGAATTTACGTTTCAACTTCGCCACTTCCAGCTGTAAACGGTGGTCTTGACTCAGAAATAACACATCATTTTTCAAGCCTTCTTCAAAGAAATTGCTGTCATGCATATTGTAGGGACAATCGAAAGAGAGTTCTTCCGTCATTTCTCGCATGGCCGGATTTGCAAAAGAGGCATTCAACTCTTTCTTTAGTTTTGGATCTAGGTAGAAATCGGACGTATAAAAGCTCGTTTTCGCACTGAATACACCTATGTCTCTAGCAAATATGGCAGATTCCGTCCCATTATTCAAAGCTGTGCGCCCCATTTCCATCGGATGCATGTCTTCCATCACAACAATCGCCATGATTTCATCCAGATGGAGCACTTTCGGAACAGAACCGGGAATGATGTTATCGTATTCCTGTAATACTTTTGCTTCGAGAACGACCCGGTCGATCGGGATAGGCATTGACTCTCCTACAATCCTCGCGTAAGGTACAGCCTGCTTGAGTATCAAGCTCTTCTGTTCTCCCGTTAATCGATAAACATGATTGATCTTCCCATCACTTACTTCCGTCACAACAACTTGTTCTTGTTCACTAAAGAAGCCACGCTTTTTAACATACTTCACAATTTCATCGAATTCTAAGAATGCATAGGTTGCCAGTTCCTGATGACTACTTGATATATTCATGTTTTATCCTCCTTCTGCATCGTCTATGATGATAAAAAAACCCCTTCAGTTAAGAAGAGGTTTTTCACACAACTTCTTATCTTTCAGCATAAATGCTGTAAGAATTAGCACCGTGCTCAATTGAGTCGGTTGCCGGGCTTCATCGGGCTTTTCCCTCCGCCTGCTCCTGATAAGAGTATATTTATTATTTTTAATTACCATTAGATTCGCACAATGTTATATGAAATTATAGCATGACTTTTACCCATTGTCTATTTAATTGAAACCCATCAAATAGTTAAAACACTGACCACATATTGCATTTTCTAAACGTTTTGTAAATCAAGAGATTTAGTAATCTAAATTGTAGTATAATTAGTGAACGAATAAAATATGTGGAGGCTTTAACTAAAATGACTGAACATCCTAATGCGTTACTAAAAAGTGAAGTACTTTCAACAGTACAAGCAGAAGAATTTGATGTATTAATCATCGGGGGCGGCATTACGGGGGCTGGAATTGCCTTGGATGCTGCCAGCCGTGGCATGAAAACGGTGCTTGTGGAAATGCAGGATTTTGCTGCAGGGACGTCCAGCCGTTCTACAAAAATGATTCATGGCGGCTTGCGATACCTGAAAAACCTTGAAGTGAAGATCGTTGCGGAAACAGGCAAGGAACGGGCAGTTGTCTATGAAAATGGACCCCATGTGACGAAGCCCGAGTGGCTGCTTTTGCCGATTTATAAGGACGGATCAATGGGTAAATTCACTACCTCTATCGGTTTACGCGTCTATGATTTTTTGGCGGGCGTGAAAAAAGAAGAACGAAAAAGCATGTTGACCAGAGAAAGAGCGTTGCATGCGGAGCCTAAACTCAGGGCTGAAGGGTTACTTGGGGCTGGCCGTTTCGTTGAATACCGATCGGATGATGCCCGACTGACGATTGAAGTGATGAAAGAAGCTGTCAGTCAAGGCGCGACTGTATTCAATTATACAAAAGTGACCGATTTTATTTACAATGAAGGAAAAGTTGCAGGCGTAAGCGTAGTTGACCAATTGAGCGGCAAAACTAGTGAAATACGCGCAAAAACAATAGTGAACGCCGCCGGTCCATGGGTGGATACATTGAGGGAGAAAGACAACTCCTTGGATGCACGGGAAATTCGTTTGACGAAGGGCATTCATCTCGTTTTCGACCAAAGTGTATTCCCTTTGAATCAGATTGTTTACTTTGACACGCCAGATGGCCGGATGGTGTTGGCAATCCCACGGGACGGGAAAACGTACGTCGGGACGACAGACACTGACTACAAAGGGGATATGGTTCATCCCCGAATGACCGTAAGCGACCGCGATTATTTGATGGACGCAATCGCACTCATTTTTCCGAAGTTGACCATTTCAGCAAGTGATATTGAATCCAGCTGGGTTGGGTTACGGCCTTTGATCAATGAAAAAGGCAAAGGCGCATCCGAAGTTTCAAGGAAAGATGAGATTTGGGCGTCCGCTTCAGGCTTAATCACAATTGCTGGTGGCAAATTGACGGGCTATCGAAAAATGGCGGAAACGATTGTAGATGTCGTCGCATCAAAACTCAAAACAGATACAGGAACAATATTTTCTCCGTCCAGCACGAAGAATATGCCCATTTCGGGCGGACACGTCGGAGGTTCCCGAAACTTTGAAACGTTCATGTACCGGAAGATCAAACAAGGCGTACAGCTCGGATTGGACCAAGAAAGAGCGCAGTCCCTCGTGAAAAAGTATGGCTCAAATGTAGATATCCTTTTTGATTTAATACAGAAAAATGAGCAGGCGGCGCAAGATTCTGGACTGCCCCTCTACCTATATGCGCAAGTTCTTTACTCAATCACAGATGAATTCGTCCGTACACCCATCGACTTTTTTTGGCGACGTACGGGAGCATTACTGTTCGATATCCAATGGGTGAACGAGTGGAAAGTGCCCGTCCTTGAAATGATGAGTAAAGAGCTGGGTTGGAGTGACGAGCAGAAAGCAAGTTTCCACGCCGACCTTGGAAAACATTTGCATGATGCGACTGTTCCGGTTGAGAGGGAATAGTGTAAATAGGATTGATAAAAACAGCCATCTCCAGATGCATGCCGGAGATGGCTATTTTTAGGTCCATTTCACGGGCAGTCATTTTTTAACCGACAACGCAAACTTGGTTTTTTTCCAGTCTCTTTTGCCTAACAGAGTACGATATCTGCGGAATTGAATAATTCCTTAAGATCCGACACTTTCCCTTTTGCGTTATCGACCAACCCAACACTTGCGGTGATTGAAACGAACTTTCCTTCGTATTCCACTTCTATACTTTTAATCGTTTCCGATAGCTGCTCGGCTTTCTTTTTCCCACCCTCAAGTGAAATGCCTTTCGGGATAACGACGAATTTGTCTCCACTAAATCGACCCATTAAGTCCGATTCTCTAAAAATCGTTGAGCAGTATTGACTAATCTGCTTCATAACAGCGTCACCCACTAGATGTCCGTATTCATCATTAATTTGCTTAAAGTTATCGATATCACATGCGATGCATATGATGCTTTCATTGTTCCAGGATGCTTTTTTAAGCCACTCATTTTTGGTACTTTCCAGATAGCAGCGATTGTATAATACTGTTAAATAGTCCATATTGGCTCTCTTTTCAATGGAGTAAACACCACGTTAAATTTCAAGCTTAAGTTCTACTAACCCCCTATGTTAGTTAGGACATAAGGATGATGAAACGACTACACAAGTTTATTTACACATTACAAAAGAAAAACAAAAAAAGGCCTCTCAAAAGTTTAGTCAACTAATGAGAAGCTCTCGAGCCTTATAATGATCAAAAATAAGTTTTAGGCATCAAAAATGATGATGCATGACACAAAACCCTAGTATGAAAGGGTTCCTTTCTTTCTTACATCATGCCGCCCATCTATTACCCCCTGAAATACACAATCACACGGCAAACAAACCCTTTAGAATCAACGATGTGAAAAATTAACCATTAATAAAAACGCCTGACATTCAACATGAACATGAACAAAGCATGAACATGAACTAAATAATTGGTTGTAAAGTGCTCGGCACTGTCAACACTTACAAAAACCCACTCATTGCATCCGCTTCATCTTCTATTGGACCATTTACTGGTTCACTTATAGAAGCTACCTCTACAATCGGCACATCCACACGTGGACCACCTCGCATATCATCATCGATCAGCCGCTTAACATACTTGCTAAAACTCCCTCTCTCTGCTCGCTCTGCATACTCCAGTAATCGGCTATCGTATTCACTTACCATACTGAAACTGATCGTCTTAACTTTTCGAGTCATCCAAACGCACCCTTTGCTAATTTATAAAATCCAATGGCATTGGCAAACACTGGACTGGATATAGTCACATGATTGCCCTCCTGCAGTGTAGGTTGCAACAGCTCCGCGTTACTATAATGTTGTTGGACATAAGGCAGCATATCCTTCGCGATCCCTCCACATACCAACACGCTATCCACACGATCCCACTTTAATTTAGTTGTACTTCGGATTACACCTCGCGCTACTGATGCCAGGTCTTCTTTATTGTTGACCGTTTCCATTCCGAAATTAAATGTATCGCTGGCGTTATTTATATACTTTTTATTGTTGATCGTCGCTGCATTAACCGTTCCACTTCCTATATCAATGATTCGTTTTAGTCCACCTTCTGGCACACACCAAAACGCACCTGAACCTTCTGCACCTACAGCAACTTCAACTATATTAAAAGTTACGTTATCGCCATTGACGGTAAAGCTGTGTTGTCCTGTGAGCATATCTTGTATACGTTGTTTGTCTGCACTCTTGTGGGAGACAATCGGCTGTCCAGTGACCAGACTAACATCCGTTATATCAATGCCGTACTTTTTACCGTATCGGTAGATGGCGAGCAGTACGCGGATCTTCGTATCTTCATGCGCCTTAGTATCTCCAAACATGGAGCCGCCCCCAAACTCATCTTCATAGACGGCAATCGATCCGGCAAAACCTTTCCTTCCATTAATATCGAACTCCATATCATCGTCACCGTGGCTCTCCACAATGTTTCTTTCAAACCAATCGCATATTGCAGTGCGGTAAGAATCTGTACCATATGGACCCGCAACCTTAGCTTTGTGATTACCTGCATCGATACCCAATATTAGTTTACTCAATAATAAAACCTCCCCATGTATTACGCATGTAATAAATCTGGACGTTTGTAGTACGCCGGTAATACATCCAGGTGCTTTGTATTGCGCTTGTAATAAATCTTATGTCGTTGCTGTATAAAATATACCTAAACCGTCCACACTCTATTTAAGGAGTGAAGACAATGACCAAAAAAGACACATCTAAATTAGCGGCAGCCATGATTAAAAACTCGGAAAAGTACAGCATCCCAGTACGCAAGAAGCCTAAACCTAAAAAGTGAGCATACCTCTCCCCTACCGCGGCATATCATGAGTTATGGCTGCCACACAATCACAGTGTGGTGAGGCTAAACCGTCAAATGAAGGGATGAGAGAGTGGGGGAGAGGAAGGTAAGAAGCGATAAAAAGCGTAGTATCAACCCGACTGTCAGCTTGGAGTTACGTGATTGCATATATCGCCTGGCATTTATAACGGAGACACCCATTAAAGATGTGATCGCGGATATCTTAATAGAAGGTAGTCAACGCAAAAAGCCAATGGACCACCTATCAAAACACTTTATTCGTGATGTGAGGATCGGCAACTCATTATATATGGGAGACAATCAACGTGTAACAATTAACAGGCAATCAGCTACCGGTAAGACTGTCAGGATATCCACACGAGTGACGCAAGGCATGTACAGCGATTTAGAAGGTATCGCCTACTCAATGGGCAGTTCAGTTTCTAAAGCTTGCGCATTACTGCTAGAAGCGACGATACGAGATGTGGAGTTTGTAAATGAATTTGTAAAAAGATATATAGAAGCAAATGTGGATGAAAAGAGAATGAAGGAATTAAAGAAGGTACTAAAATACATTAATGCAGGCAACCCATATGATGAACGTATGTCGTGGCCTACCCTACTCTCCTACCTTGTAGATGAAGTAAAAGTAGGCGCGGAAAAGCTACAAGATACCGTACAGGATTTTGTTATTAGTAGATGGGATAAAGGGGAGTAGTTACCTCTCCTTTTATTCTGATGTCCGCTATTTGTTTTGTGGAATTGTGGGAGATTCACCCGAGCTCGTCGTTCGACTAGTTCGAAGGTTTTGGTTACTCAAAAAAGAAAAATCAATTCATGCTGATCCCCCCATACAAAAAAAGTACACGGTCAAAAGAGATCGCGTACTTATGAACAAGCGTTAAAAAAGTGTAAGGCAAACCTTATGATATTGGTTGACTAGGTGAACAACCAAATCTCCATTTAAAACTACCTCCTATACCATATTGAAATCTACAGCTTCTAATTTTTTAACGAGCATTGTTGTTATTTTATCAATATCAGATTCTTCTTTTACTACAATGTGATCTGCCAACTTTGCAATATTTATTGACCATTTGCTTTCATTCTTGGTAGTAGTTGTTGCAGAAGTATTGTTATTTATTACACCGTTCCCCCGATAACTTTCAGCTTTAGGTCTAGGGAGTACGGCTTCATATTTAGGCATCTCAGAAACATATTTATTCTTGTTAATAGTTGTTGCAGAAGTAGTGTTTTCTACGACATTCCCTTTACTTTTTCGGTAACGTTCTGCTTCAGACTTAGGTAATATTTGTTCGTCCTTATGCAGTTCTGCCACATACCCGTCGTACGGCACTCTGCGTAAACCAGTAGCGTGGGAGCCTTGGATTAACCCATCACCACCGAATACTTTTGGTATTCCTATCTTCGGCATTTTAAAATTACTGACAGAGCTTTTAAAGTCATCCCATTTATCTTTTAGCTTTCCGAAGAAGTCCAAGACAGGTTGCATTGCTGTCAGAATATTTTCTTTCATCGATGCGAATTTTTCCTTTGTTGTTTTCCATAGGCTGACTGCAGCTGCTTTGATTTTATCCCAGTTTTTATAAACTAAAATTCCCACACCGATCAGAATACCAAACGCTGTAATAACTAAACCTACAGGGTTGGCGGTCATAGCTGCATTTAATAGCCATTGCTTTGCAGCCGCAATTCCAGTTACTGCAGATTGGGCCATGGTTGCAAGCTTCCAAACACCGAAAGCGGTAGCAATACCAATCACGAACGGCTCAATCTTGGACCAATTATCAATAATGACATTGTAAACATCGAATGCACCTTCCACTAGATCTGCCAATGCATCTACAACTATCGGAATACCCTCTTCGCCCATCCAGGTGAACAAAGGCTTAGCTGCATCATATAAGTCCTGAGTCTTTTCCCAAAGCTTTGTATAATAACTCTTTACCGACTCTAAAGCTGGCTGATTATCCATCACGGCATCTTTTATAGCGTTAAATACATACGTCCCTTTATCGCCCAGCCAGCCGATAGCAGTTCCGATTCCATCGAAAACGGTCGTAAACATGGCTTGTGCTGCTGGTAGTTTGTCTGTGGCGAATTCCATGACCCCCTGAAAGAAGGGCATCATCCCGGCAATCGCTTTTACCCCGAAAGCTTGCACACCCCTTGTCAGATCGTCCCAGGTGTCGTTAAATTTTTCTGCGGCTCCCAGTGTATCTTCACCAATAACAAAACCTAGTTCTTTTGCGTTCTTTTTGGCATCTTTCATCGATAACGATCCATCTTGAATGGCTGGCATCAATTCTTGAGCCAACTTTGTGCCAAACAATTCAGAAGCAAGAGCTGCTTTATCTTGTTCATTCGTCATTTTGGATAACGCGGATATCGATTGAGACATAGCGTCTTCCGTGGAGAGAGTACCGTCTTTCACAGCATTCATGTCTACGCCTAGAGATTTCAATGCGCCTGAATACTTGTCGTTACCAGACCGCGCTTCGCCAACGCGCTGATTCAGTCGTTGCATGGACTTTTCCATATTGTTCTGGGACACACCGTTTTGACCTGCCCAGTAATCCATCTCTTGATAAAAGTCTGAAGATACGCCCATTTTTCTGGACGTTTTCGCTACATGGTCAAAACCATCTGTTACCTTCTTAGTCATAGCAAATGCAGCGGTTCCTGCTGCAATGGACGCTGTGCCGATAGCCGCGATTCCGATAGCTGCCGTTTTACCCGCTTTTTTAAGACCGCTTCCGAAAGCTGAACCGGAGTTCCCTGTTCTGTCTAACTCGTCCCGCAATTTCCCTGTAGCGCTTGCCGATTCTTTCACGCCTGATGTGAATGCCTTGTCTTTTAGTTCTAGGATAGCGCCTAATACATAACTCATTGACTCACCTCATTTTCTTCTACTAAGTTTTATTTTATTAAATGACCATTATTTTATTTATCATCACTTGAAAATCTCTACTATATACACATACCCGCATACGTATATTATAACATTAAAAATACCCCTATATCAATCGTTGTTAGAATTGTCCAACTTATGAAGACTTGAAAAATATTGTATAATTTTGTCGGGGTGACCAACCGCTATTTTATTTTTTCTCAAAATTAACAGCCCCCCTATCATTTTTAAGCAGCGAAAAGAATTGAACACTGAATGATTACAAATTTTTCTCGTCACACCGTTAGTCATTATCTATAAATACTTCAGAACTGCAACTTGATTACTTCTTTATAACTCACCGAGTGTGCTGGATCATTGGACGATTGACTCGTCGCGCCTATACACTCGCTGGCCTTTGTCCGATCATCTCCATTAGATAGCAATTGAAAAGGATTAATTATCTGTGATGATTATTTGTTGTATATCCTTCTGCTTTGTTTCTTATGGACATATGCAGGAGCTGGGCTTGCTCTGTGTACGGCATAGACATAGCTCCTGATATGTGTGGGGGTATGATAGGTAGCAGGGTAGCAGGGTAGCAGGGTAGATGGTAGGGGCTATGATCTCTTCTTGATCTCATTATAGATAGTGGATCTGGGGACACCAGTAGTCTTCACTATATCCGATACACTCAACCCATTTGTCTCGCGCTGATCGTACAGCTCCAGTGCATGCGTCACATTGCTCTTTGGTTGTGATGGTCTACCTAAATGCTTACCTTGGCGCTTAGCTCTCTCTCTGCCCTCTGTGGTGCGTTCTACAATCATATCCCTCTCAAACTGCGCAAAACTTCCCAGCATGTTGAATAGCAATGTCTGAAGACTGTTGGCATTACCATCTGCTTTAAACTCTATGCTCTCGCTTATGAAACGCACGTTCACACCATTCTCAATCAGTTCTGTAACGATTTTATTCAAGTCCAGTATGGAGCGCGCCAGGCGGTCAATCTTTGTTACGATGACAGTATCACCTTCTCGTACGTGCTGGATCATCGCCTTCAATTCTTTCCTTTGTGCGGTACTCGTTCCCGTGACCTTCTCAACAAATATCTTTGTGCAGCCTTCTGCTTCCAATAATTCTTTTTGCGTTTCATAGCTTTGCCCTGTCGTTGATACTCGTGCATATCCTACCAACATTACAACCATCTCCTTTGTCTAGAAGTCCTAGATGTTCTATACACATTATTATAGACTATCTTTTAGACGATGTAAAGCCGTGTATTGATATGTAAAACGAGTATTCCTATGAGTTGTCTATAAGTTAAGACTTTTAGACATACACGACACGTTTATTATTAACGCGCATCGCTATGATGAAATAAGACCCTTGCACAATGTGTAAGGGTCTTATTTCATTACTTCTCGAATTCATCGAACTCTTCAAATTCAGATTGGAGCACATCCACAGTTGTTGGAGTCGCTTGTTTCAGTCCAGCCTCCAGGTCTATCTTAGATGTTGGCTTGCCTAGTGCTCTATCAACGATATACATATTCACCTGGGCCTGCACACGCTTGTTACTATTATCATTGGATAATACGAGCAGATTAGATATCGCTGAATCTACTTTTGTTTGAAGATTCTTCTCTGCAAAACTTTTTATTGATTGTAATCGTTCGTCAAGCTCCGCAACAACATCTGGCTCTTTAATCCAATTGTACAAAGCTTGCCGACTAATCCCGATATGTTCCGCTATATCAGCGCGTGTACGTTCTCCTTTGACCAGTTCATCAATCAACATCAATCTTCGTTCATCTAACATATTATTCCGCCCCCTAGTTTACATAATATATAATGTAAAGTGTTTTTACTTGACATATTTCTGCCTGAATCACCACACATCCGTGTCACCTGTTGCCTGCCAAAGTTGATTTGCGTATACACTTCTCATGTCTCGGACTCTTCTCTCTGCCGCCTCAAGACTTACTGGTCTTCTAGAATTCAGCTGGGTGATTTCAGTGAATTTTGCTTCAAGCGCTTTTTGTTCAGGGCTTTGTAATTTCCCTTTTGCACGAACATAATAGCTAAATAAAATATCTTTCCCTTCATGATCGAATGTATCTGTCAGTTCAACGAAGGTGATATAATTATCAACAAACGCCTGACGGTTATGATCGGTTCCAGCATCCACAAAGTCCTGAAGAATCTTAATGAATCCTTCACCATCTTTTCCTTCAGCAGCTAATCGGCTAAGCATAACTTTCGCTTGATAAGTGAGTTTCGTAATTTCATCTAACGATAGGTCACGATCTAGAACTTTCTCTCGAAGCTTATCCGCCTCTTCTTGTAATTTCTCTCTTTGACTTTCAATTGAGCTAGTGAATTCTTCGTTCCATGCTTTCAGTAAGCGCGTAAGCTCATTGTCAATTTCTTTATACTTTTTCGCTTTTCCCTCTTCTGTGAGATCTTTGCTTGTTGAAGTTTCATTAATAATTTTATTGATGTGATCCAACGTTTCTTTTGAATTGATTAATGTCGTCATAAATAATTCATCCTTTTCTGATCTAGTTTTATGTTTTCTGTTCGTTTTATTGATTGACTTGGCCATACTTACTATTACTTCGCCCGGGATGTAGATTGTATATTGATTTCGTTTTGTCTTTCTGCTGCTAGTCTGTTTGTTTCGTCTATCTCTCGCGCCCATTCATCGCCTGTTTCCGGATAGAGCCAGGGATCTTTTCGTTGTTGCTGGGACGGTTGTGCCTGATTACGTTTATTCATACTTTCACTCTCCTTTCAAATGTGTTGGTGTATTGTTCGTAGGTTCTGGAGTACTCGGCTTACCTTGCTGACAACTCAAGCACACCGTTTTATCTTCATAAACATTTGGACGCTCATACACGCTTATAATAAAATACTGAACGGTATTTGTTAGATCACGTCTACAAAATGCACAAGTAATTTCATCCCGCGGTAAATTGGAGATGAGAGGCACATCATACGGCTTCGCGTAACTAGTTCTGACTGCATTGCCTGAACGATATTGAAACTCTTCACCTTTGACCATTTGAGTTCCTCCTTGGAAGAGTAGCATATGTGATTTCGTTGTTACATCGTTTATGTCCACATGAATCACATATCAAAGTTGGTTTTATATTGAGTGTTTGTTTAACATTCATAAGCCGAACTACTACTTTATTGCAGTCCATGCAGTGTATTTCTTTCATAAGCTTCACATCCTCTTGCTTTTAGAATTTTATTAATCTTGGGATACCTTGTAGATAAATACATACGTGTTATTTCCGTCTGGATCTACCGTGATGTGACTGGTGATATCCAAAATTTCCGCGTTGCCTTCTGTGCATTCCTGAATAAATTCATTTACGCCTTTATTTGCTGCGTGCTGATTATGGAATTCTTCAATGATGATTTCGTAATTGTTCATTTTATCCGCTCCTTGTTGTGTTTTTGGGACTGAACGAGACTGACGAATAAACGTCAGTTACAGCTCGTCATAGATTACTTGGTAGGAAGTTACCGGTTCTATATATCCGCTACCATCCATATCTAGCAGTATTACATCCCCGTCAGCCGTTAAAGCTATACACACAATAGGCATGTGTATTTTTTCTTTATCACTCGAAAGGTAAACTGACTTCCAGTGTTGAGGTGCAGGTATAATCTGAACTATCTTGTTAGGATCATATGTCATTTTCATTCCTCCATCTTTTTTTGTAATCGAGTGTAATCGAAGTGTAATCGAGAAAGAGAAGTACGATTACAGGCATAAACCTTATAGCCACAGTCTTTAACTGCGTTTTGTAATCCTGTAATCCTGTAATCGACTTTTTTGTTTCTCTATTAATAACTAGTGATTACACTCATATTCTTATACTTAATTTATTTTCTAAAAGTTGAAGATTTACGATTACACGATTACAAAGTACCGTTTAACCGCTACATGTAAACGTTTATAGCTGTAATCGTAATGCCGATTTACGATTACATTACGATTACAGGATTACACTTCATCCAATTTCTTATAAGAACTATCCGGCGTTCTCGAGTCTCGCACAAATATTCCCATCTTCTCCAAGTCTCCCAATCCAATCTGCAGATATTCCAAATCAAATCTACTTGAAGAATCTACCCATGATTTTCCTAAATGGACTTTAAATTGCTTGTGAAATTGTCTATCTGAAGAAGCTTTATATCCGTTTCTTTCACAGAACTTTTTATAAAACTCGTAGACCATGTATTTCGGAACTTCATCCATATTCCACTCATCAAATACCGATAGCTTGAAATCTAATACCGGGTCATTGTCCTGCTTGAACACTTCTAGTTCACGTTCAGAAGCAGCTGGTACATCGAACCTCTCAAAGTCCATGTGGATCGCTTTATGCAATACGTATTGCAGCACTCTTTCATCACGGATATATTCATCCTTGATTTTGAAGTTCTCCACGCTGCCGTTAAAATTTGCATTGAATGGAACAATGATAATTCGTCTAATTGTTCCATTCGTTTTGTTACGGAACTTGGGCATACCATTCGTCGACTGGATCACACTGCATCGAAAAGCTGTGCTATATAGCGGCTTGTTTTTAAATTCGACTTGCACACGATCCCCAGTAACTACACTGTTAAAGTTTGAACTATCATCTATATAGACGTTTACCGGTACATCATCACCGATAACTGCGGTCTTTCCTTCAAGCGAACTCAATTTAAAACGTTCATCGAATTCATTCACTTTCAAACTGGCGATATTCTGAACGCCGATTAAGTTGATAATGAGTTCCTGGAACGTCCCTTTACCATTGTTCCCATCGCCTACTAGGAAGATGGCTTTCTTCCGGGTGTAGTTCCCATTCAATGAATCGTTCATTACTTGCCATAATAAGTGGGTGATTTGATCATCTCCGCACGCTATGGATCGTAGCCACGCTTCCACATTCCACCCGTCAATGACTGGAAGAGAAGGATTCTCTGTATACATTGTGGATATTTTGGTGGTGAAAACGTAATCCGGGGTGAACGGTTCGAGCTGCTTAGTTTTCAAGTTGAACACGCCGTTCTGCACAGGAATTAAGTATCTGGATTCTGTTTTCTCCTTTATATCCGCTTTATTGGTCAAGTGATAAATGACATCTTCCGCTTTCGAGCTGTTCAGCTGCGGCTCCAGCCATGAAATGACTCGTTTAATGAGTGATACGTTTCGGGTATAGATCCCTTCGTCTGCCTGGTACATGGCCAGCCTCGTATTCTCTTCAAAGTCGAATAGAACAAAACTGATATATTCGGGCAAGATTACGGCACATCGTACCGGGCTTAATATAGAAGGTTTCCTACCTTGCTTACCGTTTAACTCCCATTCCTCTTGCATTTTCGCTATTTCTTCAAAACGTCTTTCTTGCAAGATTCTTTGAAGGTTATTGTGAGCCGAATCTTTTTTATTATCTTCTACAACTAATCGGAAGTTCTTCTTCTGAAAGGTTGCATTTAACCCGTCAATCGCCTTCTGAATTGTCCACGCTTTATAATCGGCACGATCCCACTTCTCACGGTACGAGCCACTACTGGTGAAGATACGGTCAATTTGTTCAGCATCTTGTGTATAGAAAGCAATGTGGTTGCAAAGAGCAAGATCCGCTTCGCTTTCACTGCCATATCCTGAACCGTCACCCTTCAATAAAGCTTTGAAGTTTTCGCCATTTTTCGCCCTGGACGCAAGTTTTATTACTTCTTCATCCGATAATGCAGGAGAAGGCTCTAAATTCGTTTGCCTGATCGCCTGCTGTTCTTTTTCCGGCTGTGAAAAGTACATATCATAGATATAGTTCAGCATGTCCTGACGCTCGTGTATCTCGGCTGGCGTGCCTTCCAGTCGGTTTCCAGTCATTACTAAGAAACGTTCGCTATCATATAATTCAAAGCCTTTTTCCGTGTTTTTCGAACGCTTACCAGGCTTCTTCCCTTTTAAGAATATGTGAAGGCCGTTACCGCTTTGGCTGTATTCCGTGTAAGAATCGAGCGTATCAACTAACGTTTTAGCTTCCGGCTTCAATTTGCCATTTATAATGCAATCGTCAAGGTCGATAACTGAATAGGGGTCTGCATCTGTTAAAACAAAACCTACGCCGTTATAATCCTGCGAGTGCTGTATTGCGTTGTCATAACCCGTCCATGTCTGCGGATTAGTAGAAGCAGCTTTCTGTCCATCCGTTTGATATGGAACTTTCGTAAATTGTGGTTCTCCACTATGTTTATCAAGCTTTTTTTGCCCTGTCTTTTCGTCAATTACCGGTTGCAGCTTCCACAACACCCATTGATTACGTTCTAAAAGTTCTATTGGAAATGCTTGTTTTTGTATTTCTGAAATTTCTTGCAAACCTTCACCCCCATCCGTTGTAAATCTGCCTCTATTGTGTTAAAATAGAGGCAATGAATATTTGTTCTGTGCCTATTCCTCTGCAAAGGAATTTAGGCTTTTTTTGTTTTTACAACTACCACTTCCGGCTTCTGTACTTCCCGGATAACCATTGATACATTCTTGTCAAGTTCATCATAGTCACGACTGTACTGATCGGCTGCTTGTGTCGCGATTGTATGAAGCAATCTAATTCTGCGCTGTACCCGGTCCCAATCAAGAATCGCGTTCTCTCTCTTTGTTTCATTCACATCCTGTGATAAGTCTCCCAGTTCGTTTGCTAGATCTCCTAGAAGTTGACCGTTTAGAAGAAAACCACCTTTAATATAATCTAATTCAAATGCTGCCTCTTTTAGTTTTGTCATTATTTTTTCCCCCTATTAATATCACTGATATTTTGTTGTTCATCGTTTAAATCTTTCAACGTATATCCCATAAGCGTGATAAGAGTAGATAGCTTCGCTCTCGCTTCATAGTGACGTTGCTCTGAATCCACTGACATAGATGCAACGGTAAAATCCTCTAACACGTCCTGTAAAAGCATGTGGATACCCTCTGTCGTCTCAATGTGTATTGCTAACTTGTCGATATTCTCTTCCATTTGTTTGATCTCCCTTCATTTCTTCAATTCATTTTGAATCTAACTCGGTTTATAAAGTAATCGCTAGAATAAAAGTGATAACCGTTAAACCGCCATAAAAAATATTAATTGCCAGCGTATTTGCTTCTGGTGAATCCGTTCCAGTTAATACATTCAGAAAATCCTTCACTGTGGATCACCCCTTTCAGCATTAAGACGGTTGAAAAACTTAATGTCATTGTTTGTGGCTGTCATGCTGGCTGTCATATCGTCCAAAAACTCATCAACCTCATTTTGTTTGAAAAGGTATTTAGTACCTACCTTGTAAAATTTCAAGCCATTTTTTATTAAACGATCTTCAATAACCGGCTTGCTAATATTCAGGTATTCGGCCAGTTCGGCATATGTCATGAAATAGCGTTGCTTGGCCAACTCTTCCACACGTTCTTGAATAGCCTGTTCCAACATAGCTTTTACCGTTTCTTCATTGACTTCGATGTTTAGCAATTATCTTCACCTCCCCCACTGAATAGATCGTCAACAGTGACACCTAACGCCCTTGCAACCTTAAACGCACTGTTCATGGAGGGATTACCTTTAGAGTTCTCATAAAGAGATATAGAAGCTTTACTTAATCCCGCTTCTAGAGCAATGTCTTTCTGTTTCATCCCTTTGCGAACTCGAATTTCTTTCATACGATCCATTTTTTCACCCCTTTTTAACTTCAGTTAATTAACCCTAGTTAAACTATAGCATGCACAAATTTAAATTACAACGTTTTAACTGAAAAAATTTACTACAGTTAAACTTTGTGTTAATATTGAGTTAATAAACTTAAATGAAGGGGGCTAAATTTAATGAATGTATATAGTTTGGGTGAATATATAAAAAAGAAGAGAGAGCAAAGAGAATTGACTTTACAAGGATTAAGTAAAAAAATTGGCTATTCAGGTGCTTATATTTCAATGGTAGAAAACGATAAAAAGAAAAAACCGTCTTTTGAATTCTTAAGCGCATTGGCAAAAGGACTTGATGTACCTTACAAAGAGCTATTGAGGCTTTCGGGTTATTTTGGAGAAGATAAAGAAATTTCTACGGATGATTGGGAAAACCTAAATGCCGCTCTAACACTGGAAAAAGATGATGAAGTAAGTATCAATAAACTGAACACCGAAATCGCATTAGGTAAAGTATTTACATTAGATCCTGATCAAAGATTATCTAATGAAGATAGTAAAACTGTAGCCAGCATCATGACTAAAACAGCTTTTCTGCTTTATCACGGTCCTTCACACTGGGGTACCGAACCCTTATTAAATGAAATCAATTCATTAATAGAGAATGTAAACAAGAAGGGCGATTAAATGGCATACATCTATAAACGCGGTACCAAATGGGCATACCGTGCCTATGCCGGAAAGGACGCTGTCACTGGGAAGGATAAACAGGCTAGTAAGTCGGGGTTTCTAACAAAGAAAGACGCACAACTTGCCGCTGCGCTGTTTGAAAGACAATTTCACAGCGGCGAATATGTACAACCGTCCGCCATCAACTTTGAAACGCTTTGTAATGACTGGTTGAAGCACTACCTATCACAAGGTGCAAAAGAAAGCAGCCATAGAGCCAGGCGCATTGCATTAACTCATATTGTGGACGAATTCGGCCAGACGTTAATTCAGAAAATAACAAAGAAGGCTTATCAAGACTTGATAGATGATCTATCAAGCCGATTCAGCCCTAATTATGTTTCCAGTATTCATACCTCTGCAAATATGGTTTTTATATATGCCCATGAAAACAAAATGATTAAAGAAGCACCATCAAAAGATGTGAAGTTGCCTAAAAAGAAAAAGACTGTGGCTGATCTCGAAAAGGATAGTATCAATGAGAAGTTTCTTGAGAAAGAGGAATTGGAAGAATTCTTGTTAGTGGCAAAGAATGAAGGTTTGGAAGGCGATCTATTAACATTTACTATGCTGGCTTATACAGGATTGCGAGTTGGTGAATTAATTGCTTTAAAATGGACTGATATTGATTTCACTAATCAAACTTTGCGTGTGTATAAGACATGCTACAATCCAACTAATAACAAGTTGAGTTATCAATTGCTCACACCCAAAACAGAAAGTTCGGTTCGCACTCTTACAATCGATTCTGTGGTAGTGGATCTGCTCTCTGAATACAGACAAGAACAAGAAAAAATAACCGTTGCCAATAAAGAGTTCTATCATGATAACGGTTTTATCTTCGCAACTAATGAAGGCTATCCCAAAACGATTAAGACCATATCAAATAGATTGCAGCGGCTTCTAAAAAGAACATCAATACAGAAACGAATTACGCCCCATTCATTCAGACACACCCACACTTCATTATTAATTGAAGCGAACGTACACATAAAGGAAATACAAGAACGCTTAGGACATAGCGATATAAATACAACTATGGACATCTACGCCCACATGACAAAGAACGTAAAAAAAGAGGCCTCCAGTAAGTTCGGAAACTTAATGAAAGACCTCTCTAATAATCTTATTTAGTCAAACATGAGCAAAAGCATGAGCAATGTAATTATCAAACGCTTGTAAACGTTGTTATACCAACGATTATAGGCGTATTTTACATCATGCCGCCCATTCCACCCATACCGCCCATATCAGGCATACCGCCACCTGCTGGTTCTGGTAGATCTGCAACAACAGCTTCAGTAGTCAAGAACATTGCCGCTACAGATGCTGCGTTTTGTAGTGCGTAACGAGTTACTTTAGTTGGATCTACGATACCTGCTTCTACCATGTTAACCCATGTGCCTTCTGCAGCGTTAAAGCCTACGCCGACTTCTTCGCGCTTCAAGCGATCTACTACGATAGAACCTTCAAGGCCCGCGTTTGTTGCGATTTGACGTACTGGCTCTTCAAGTGCACGAAGTACAATTTTGATACCCGTTGCTACGTCGCCTTCAGTATCTTCAAGTAATGCTTCTACTTTTTTATACACGTTAACTAGTGCAGTACCACCACCAGATACGATTCCTTCTTCAACTGCTGCACGTGTAGAGTTCAATGCGTCTTCGATACGAAGTTTACGCTCTTTCAACTCAGTTTCAGTTGCAGCTCCAACTTTGATAACTGCTACACCGCCAGCTAGTTTAGCTAGACGTTCTTGCAATTTCTCTTTGTCGAATTCAGAAGTAGTTTCTTCCAATTGTGAACGGATTTGGCCAACACGTGATTCGATAGAACCTGCGTCTCCGCTACCTTCTACGATTGTTGTGTTGTCTTTTGTAACTACAATCTTCGCTGCGCGTCCTAGTGATGTAAGGTCAGCAGATTTCAGATCAAGTCCTAGATCTTCTGTGATTACCTGTCCACCAGTTAGGATTGCGATGTCTTCAAGCATAGCTTTACGGCGATCACCGAAGCCAGGAGCTTTAACCGCTACCGCATTGAATGTACCGCGAAGTTTGTTAACAACTAGTGTAGCTAGAGCTTCACCTTCAACATCTTCAGCGATAATCAACAATGGCTTACCTTGCTGAACAACTTGTTCAAGCACAGGAAGGATTTCCTGGATGTTATTAATTTTCTTATCTGTAATCAAGACGTATGGATTATCAAGCACTGCTTCCATTTTGTCTGTATCTGTTGCCATATAAGCAGATGCGTAGCCACGGTCGAATTGCATACCTTCTACTACATCCAGCTCTGTTACGAAGCCTTTGGATTCTTCGATTGTGATAACACCATCGTTACCCACACGCTCCATTGCTTGTGAAATCAACTCACCGACTTCTTCATCTCCAGAAGAGATAGCCGCAACTTGTGCGATTTCTTGTCTAGTTTCGATTTCATCGGAAACACTTTGAAGGCCTTCAACTGCTGCGATTACCGCTTTTTCGATTCCTTTACGGATACCGACTGGGTTTGCGCCAGCTGTTACGTTCTTCAAACCTTCACGGATCATTGCTTGTGCAAGGACTGTTGCTGTTGTTGTTCCGTCGCCTGCGATGTCATTTGTTTTAGATGCAACTTCTGCTACTAGCTTTGCGCCCATGTTTTCGAATGCATTTTCAAGCTCAATTTCTTTTGCAATTGTTACACCATCATTTGTAATCAGTGGTGAACCGAATTTGCGCTCAAGTACGACGTTACGACCCTTTGGCCCAAGTGTTACTTTTACAGCGTCTGCTAGTGTATCTACACCGCGGAGCATTGCGGAACGTGCATCTTCGTTAAATTTAAGTTCTTTAGCCATTGTATTTGATACCCTCCAGAATTTTCTATTTGTCTACTACGTTTACGTTTTAATTAATTAGCCAATAATTGCAAGAATATCGCTTTCACGAAGGATCAAGTATTCAGTACCTTCATACTTCACTTCAGTGCCTGCGTATTTAGAGAAGATGATGCGGTCGCCTTCAGTTACTTCAAGCTCGACACGCTGTCCGTTCTCAAGAACACGGCCTGTACCAGCAGCGATTACTTTACCTTCTTGTGGCTTTTCTTGTGCAGAGTCCGGTAGAACAATACCGCTTGATGTTTTTTCTTCTGCTTCGATTAATTCGATAATGATACGGTCACCTAGTGGTTTCAACAAATGAAACAACCTCCTCGAGATAATGGGTAGTTTTTATTTTTCTTAGCACTCACTTACAACGAGTGCTAACACAACTCTTATATTAAAGAATTTCACACATAATTGCAAGTAAAAGCGTTCGACATTTTCTTCTTTTGCCAAACGTCTTTTTTCGCGTTAAACTATTCATCATGTATGGAAGAAAGGTTGTGCACCGTGAAAAACTGGATAGTTGCTCTGATGATCTTCGTCTCATATGTGTTGCTGCAGATCGGCAGCATTTTTCTTGCCCCTGAATTAATTGTTTACTTCACTGGCAAAAACTTGTCCAAAGCAGAAGCTTTGTCGCAAGGATTCGCATGGACGTTATTTATCACGCAAGGTATCGCTGCACTCATAGTTGCTGCGATTCTATTACGAAATAAAAAGTTCTTACCCGTGTTTAAAGGAAAGCCATCCGGTTTCGGAAACGTCCTGCTATGGGGAATACTTGGTTTCTTCCTCGCGATGGCTGGACAGATTATTGGTGCTGCGATTGAGTCCATGTTCGGTGTAACTGCAGGCTCCGAGAATACGGAGTTACTGTCGAACATCGCAAAGACAGCGCCAATCATCATCTTTGCCATGGTGTTGTTTGCACCGTTTCTTGAAGAAGTCGTGTTCCGTCGGATTATCTTCGGTGGCTTGTACAACAAGACAAACTTCTGGGTCGCTGCGATTGTCAGCGCCATCGTCTTCGCTGCTGTACATAATGAGCTACAGCATTTGTTGATGTACTTGATGCCGGGTCTTGCGTTCGCATTCGTCTACTATAAGACTAAGCGACTGCTAACCCCGATGATTGCCCATTTCCTGATGAACAGTTTCGTCACTGTCGTGCAATGGAATGTGGATAAGCTGCAACAATTACAAGATATGCAGCAGGGTATCATATTATTCCTGCAATAAAAAAATCTCCCCGACAATGGGGAGATTTTTTACTGTGGGTATGTTGAGAATTCGGTGAGTGTGAAGGCACCGTTAATCTGCGCTCCAGGCGGACGCGTTCCGCGGGCACGGCTTCAATCTCCTCGTCACTACGTTCCTGCGGGGCTTTCAGCTCGCGCTATTCCCGCTGGAGTCGCCGCCTTCCACTCCGATCAACTAGCATCTTTTCTAATTATAGTAAGTGAGAAAATCATCCTATACTCACAATCCCAAAACCGTAAACCAAGTGCACACTTACTACTTCTTACTGCGCCGCCATAACCTGAACCATCTTATCAATATCAGGCCTAGCTGTTCCTTTAACATTCTCTGTCAAAATACTGAAGATCAACTCTTGTCCACCCTTCGTCTTTACATAGCCAGACAATGAATCTGTGCCATTCAGAGAGCCTGTCTTCGCGTATACTTTGCCCTTGACTACAGGGCTTGTCAGACGGTTGCGCAACGTTCCTCCAAGCATGCGATCATTGACGCCAGCAATGGGCAGTGAACGCTCAAATGCCGTATACCAATCTTTGGACTGAGCTGCATATAATACTTCCGCAATCTTCTCGGATGGAATTTTATTCTTATGAGACATACCTGAACCGTCCTCTAGATAAATTCCCTTTGTACTAATACCATCCTTTTCTAACGTTTCCCTAACAACACGCAAGCCGGCATTCCAACTCCCGTCATTGTATACTGCGCGACCCATGGATTTTGCCAAGATTTCCGCATGGGAGTTGTTGCTGTATTTCATAAATGGCATCATTAAATAAAACAGTGACATCGATTCTTTCTTTGCAAGTAATTCTGCGTTTGCAGGTGTCTTGCCACGTGTGACACGTGCTGTTGGCTGAAGCTTGATGCCTTCTTTGGCCAGTGCGCGTTTGAAAACGTCTGCTGTATAGGCGGTCGGATTCGATACCGTTACCCATTGACGCTTACCATTTGAGTTAAGTGGTACGTTTCCTGAAACAATGATCGTATTCGTACCTTGTTGACGACTCATTGTTACCGTGTTGCGTTGATTTTTCGGTACTGTCCGTGTGCGGTTGACTACTTTTACGATGTCCGTATGTGGAGTCAATGTGACCGCTCCCGCTTTACCATTTCTTGTCGGCTTCGCTTCAACAATTGTCGTACCTGCATCGTAATCTTTATTTGGTGAAATCGTCAGTGCCGAAATTTGTGCTGCATAGTAATACGTTTCATCTGATTTATAAATACCTGGTGATAGACGCTGCGTGTCAAACCACGTATCGTCCGCCACAATATGTCCGGTTACTGTATGAATTCCTGATTCCCGCATTTGTCTTGCTAGACGGAGTAAATCAGATTCTAGTAATGTCGGATCTCCTGTCCCGCGTAAATAAAGATGACCGTCAAGAACACCGTTTTTTATCGTGCCGTTCGTCAAGACATCTGTGTCGAATGTATAGTCTTTACCGAGCACTTCAAGAGCCGCTGTACTTGTTAACACTTTAACATTCGAGGCAGGTGTAACTCCTTGATTGCCACGATATTGATAGATAATACGATTCGTATTTGCTTCACGTACGACGACACTGCTTCGTGTACCACGCATACGTTGACTAGTAATAACTTGATTGATACCGACTTCCATCGCTTTATAAGACTGCTGTGCAGCAGCAACTTGAACGCCTGCAACAGGAGTCGTAACACTCGCCATAAGCAACATTGCACCTAACAACCACTTGCTCCATCTGTTTGGAGTCTTTTTGCTGTTCACTAGATTTCATTTCCCCCTACTCATTCTATTCTTAGATAGTTTACCATAGGGCTACTGGTAAATGAACCCATCTCCGACCTTTATTATGTAAACGTAAAAATCCTCCTGCGTGAGCAAGAGGATTTGTGTGGTTTAGTTATCATCTGTTTTATTCAGCACTTCGTCAATTTGACGCTGTTGCTCTGCCTTCACTTCTTCCATCTGGCGCAGTCGTTCGGACTTCTCAAACTTCCTGTAGCCTAGACGTGAAATCACGATACTGATCTCATATAAGATGAATAGCGGAACCGTGGTGAATAAATGCGATACAATGTCCGGTGGTGTAATGAACGCAGCAAGTACGAATAGAACAAAGTACGCAACCTTCCGTATTTTAACAAGTACTTTAGGTTGCAACACACCGAGACGGGATAAAAACAATATGACGATCGGTAATTGAAAGACAAAACCAAACGGCAATAGTAGTGAGAATAAAAAAGAAAAATACTCATTGATACCGATTGTCTGCTCAATGTTCAATTGACCTGACAGATTAATCATGAATTTCATCACGTACGGTAGCAATATAAAGTAAGAGAAACTGATTCCTGCTAAAAACAGGAGAAAAGCAAACGGTATATACGATAGCGTGACACGTCGTTCTAAGTCACGAAGACCCGGTGAAATAAAGGCCCAAAATTGATACATGATGACCGGTGAGATAATAATAATCGCAAGAAATACTATAACCTTCAAATAGATCACGACTGGATCTACGACATTAAATGCATTTAATGTGACTTGTTCAGCCGGTGTATCGAATTGTATAAAATTGATCAGCGGCTTCGCTAAGAAGAAACTGCCAATTGCCCCAACAATAAAGAAAACGACGATTACCATCAGCCGTTTTCGAACTTCATCTATATGTTCAATGATCGTTAAGTCTTTATCTGCCATCAGAATAACACCCTAACTCAGCGCACTTCTTCTTTCTTGTCTTCAACCTTTTTTACGTCATCTTCGTCGTCTGTAAGGCCTTTAGTTGCGTTTTTGAACTCGCGCAATGAAGAACCGAACGCTTTACCGATTTCAGGTAATTTCTTAGGACCAAATATAAGCAATGCAATCACAGCGATAATCAGTAAACTTCCGATACCTGGAGCCATGTTGGCCACCTCCTCATAATATGTCTATTCTACATGAAAAACTATGATTTTACTATCACAGTGTTATGTAATTTGTGAATCTTTTACGTCTGTTTTAATGAGATAAATCAATGTTTGCAACTCTACGGACAAGTCAATGGTCTGGATGCGGATTGTATCTGGTACCGCTAAACGTTCAGGTGTGAAATTTAAAATCCCCTTCACGCCTGTTGTAGCAAGACGGTCTGTCAATTCCTGTGCAACGCGTGATGGAACAGTCAATATCACCATTTCAATGCCCAGCTCTTTAATTTTCTCCTCGATACGATCAGGCGGATAGATAGGAATATCGTTCTTCAATTCTCCATCATGCGGTGCTTTCGGATCGAACGCCACGACAATTTTCGTGTTATGGATCTTCTGAAAATTATATTTCAAGAATGCATTACCGAGACTACCTACCCCGATTAAAGCAACTTTGGTTTCTTCATCCTGATCAAGGGTTTCGCGGAAGAACTGCAATAAGGAATCAACGTCGTAGCCGTATCCTTTACGTCCAAGCGCTCCGAAATGGGAAAAGTCTCTTCTAATCGTCGCCGCATCAATTTTCATCGCTTCACTTAATTCTCCCGATGATATGCGTTGTACGCCTTTGTCTGCATAATTTCTCAAAAATCTATAATATAGAGGCAATCGTTTAGATGTTGCCTGTGGAATTCTAGGTTTACTCACGCTGTGCCGAACCTCCATTGTTACTTCAATGACCAACCCATGAACAAGGGTATAGCCGCTTTTATCGTACAGCACAACGAGATTATTGTAAAGCCGATTATTGCATGGTGCGCTCCGTTCCATTAAACTGATAAGGAATAGAGGTGTGGGGCTTGATTATTTTACAAGTGAATGGACTGACCAAGTCTTTTTCAGGTACGAACCTACTGGAGAATGTCCGTCTCGAAGTACAGCATCGGGATCGTGTCGCACTCGTTGGACGAAATGGTGCCGGAAAATCGACATTATTAAAAATAATAGCCGGTGAACTATCCGCGGATGAAGGCGATATTATGATTCCAAAAGATATACGCATGGGCTATCTTGAACAGCATAGCGGGTTGGATTCGGAGCTAACGATTTGGGATGAAGTGATGACAGTATTTGCACCACTTCGTGAAAAAGAAAGTCGTTTACGTGCGTTAGAACATGAAATGGCGAATCCTGCAGTGTATGAAGATACCGATCGTTACACACGCGTAATGACCGAGTATGATGAGCTTCAAATCGCTTTTAAAGAAGCGGGAGGCTACCAGTTTGAAGCCGATGCCCGTTCTGTTCTTCACGGCATGCGCTTTTATCCGGACGATTTCGATAAGCCGGTGCACTTACTGTCAGGCGGTCAAAAAACGCGTCTTGCGCTTGCACGCATGCTGCTGAGCAAGCCGGACCTGTTGATACTCGATGAACCGACGAACCACTTGGACATCGAGACACTGAACTGGCTGGAACGTTACTTGTCGGGCTATGAAGGTGCCATTTTAATTGTTTCTCATGATAGGTACTTCCTCGATAAAGTAGTTACAACCGTATATGAAGTATCACGACGAAAAGTTTCAAAGTACAGCGGAAATTACAGTTCATACCTAGATGAGAAAGCAAAGAACTATGAACGTGATCAGAAGTTGTTTGTTCAGGAAAAGGATGAACGTGCGAAACTCGAAGAATTTATTCAAAAGAATATTGCGCGTGCATCCACTTCCAAAATGGCGAAGAGTCGACGCAAACAACTTGAGCGCCGCGAATGGATGGACTCTCCTGACGGTGACGAGAAATCCGCCAACTTCTCCTTCTCGCTCGATCGACCAAGCGGTAACGATGTGCTATCGCTAGACAATGTGAAAATTGGCTATGGCGAAGTGCCTGTATCAAAGCATATTAATCTGCGAATTTATAAGGGAGACCGCGTGGCATTCGTCGGACCGAACGGTGTAGGCAAGTCAACTTTACTCAAAACTATAGTAAAGCGCAACGAACTGCTAGGTGGAGAAATCCGCTATGGTACGAACGTCCAATTTGGTTACTATGATCAAAACCAAGCAACACTCATCGGTTCTGGCACCGTTTTGCAAGAAATCTGGGATGACTGGCCTTTGATGAATGAAAAAGATGTACGCTCATTACTTGGACGATTCCTGTTCACAGGCGACGATATAGAAAAACTCGTCACGTCGCTATCAGGCGGAGAGAAAGCTCGTCTTTCATTGGCGCAACTAATGTTAGAGAAGTCCAACACGTTAATCTTGGACGAGCCGACAAACCATCTAGATCTCGACAGTAAAGAGATTCTAGAAAATGCGCTAGACGACTTTCCAGGAACCATTCTGTTCGTGTCACATGACAGGTATTTCATCAATCGACTCGCAACCAAAGTCATCGAAATGAGTGATGACGGTGCAGTTGAATACCTAGGTGACTATGATTACTACATTGAGAAGAAAACAGAAACAGAGGAAATTTTAGCAGCTACACAACTTGAACAGCGCGCAAAAGAACCTATCATCAAAAAAGAAGTGGCCAACAAAGAAAACCAACGTCACGAGCGTAAACTAACTAGAGCGATCGCAGACTTAGAAAAAAAACTCGAAGCTCTCGATGTAGAAATCGAGACGTTACAATTGAAATTACTAGACCCTGAACTAGCGAACGACCATATCGAACTTATGGACATTCAACGTCAAATCGATGAAACTCAAGCTATACACGACGAACAATCGGAAGAGTGGCTAATGCTTCAAGATGAACTAGAAAATCTATAATTACGAAACGGACTTTCAATTGAAAGTTCGTTTTTTATTTTGGATTGGATATGTACAAAAATTACGTATCTCGTCTATGCGATTACAACCCACTCCTGACACAACCAATAAAATGAATTGGCGAAAAACTCCTCACCTTCATTCGACATATCGCGACATAATCCATCGTATTCTATCAATCATTCGCCTTTTTCAACTTTTAACTAGAAAAAGTATCTCAAAATCAAATTTATTTCTCCACAACCTTTTCCACAGAGAAAATCCCCATTTGAACACATATGAACATAGTTATCCACGTTATCCACATTTAATTGTTTAATAGTCCACATAGTTATCCTACATGTATACGTTTACCATTCACATGTTACATATGTTACCCACAATCTATCCACAAACTGTGCATAAGTACGAATGTTCCCTATTGACAAATGAATATTCGTCTAACAAAAAAACACACAATTTGCTGAAAGTTAGCAAACTGTGTGCATCTTATTTAATTCCATGATTTTAATGGCATTCCAGGTCGACCATTCATACTAGAATCACTTCGAACGCCACTTTTCCACATCTCATAACCAGCTGCCGCAATCATCGCAGCATTATCTGTGCATAAGGAAATGGGTGGTACATAAAAAGGAATCTCCTCTTGTTCAAGCGCTGCAGTCAATGATTTTCGCAATCCTTGATTGGCTGCAACTCCACCTGCCGCAATCACTTGCTTCACACCATATTCTTTTGCCGCTTTCACCGTTTTGACCGTCAGTACATCCACGACACTCTGCTGAAATCCAGCAGCAACGTGATCGTGATTGATCTTCCCGCCTTTTTGCTCAATATTATGCTTATAATTGATAACCGCGGATTTCAATCCACTAAAACTAAAATCATACGATTCCTTTTCTAACCAAGCACGAGGAAAATCGATACTTTCATCGCTAGCCAACGCTAAACGATCCACTTGAGGACCTCCTGGATAAGGCAAGCCAAGGACACGAGCCACTTTGTCATACGCCTCACCTGCCGCATCATCACGCGTTTCACCGATCAATTCAAATGAACCATGTGACTTCATAACAACGAGCTCTGTATGACCACCTGAGACGATCAGCGCCAATAGCGGAAACTCCATCTCATGCATTAACTGATTGGCGTATACATGTCCTGCAATATGGTGCACACCTATCAGTGGTAATTGGTTTGCAAATGCAAAAGCCTTTGCAGCATTGATACCAATCAACAAAGCTCCTACTAATCCAGGTCCCTCGGTTACAGCAATTGCTTCCAAATCACTTGGTACTAATTTTGCTTCTTTTAATGCTTCCTCTATCACCAGTGTAATTTGTTCGACATGCAGACGGGAAGCGATTTCTGGCACCACACCGCCGAATTGCTTCTGCTGCTGAATTTGTGACGATACAATCGAAGAAACAATTTCCGTTCCGTTTTTCACTACAGAGGCTGCAGTTTCATCACAGCTTGTTTCAATACCTAAAATATAATGATCTTTATTCATTAGAATTCCACCCACATGACGAGCCCATCTTCATGGTCGTCTGTATAATAGTTTTTCCTGATTCCGCCTTCTTGAAAACCTAGCTTACGATACAACGTCCGTGCCGGTTCATTACTTACACGTACTTCAAGCGTCATAGTCTTTACTTCATTCAAGCGGCATAACTCCATAGCCTGACGCATCAGGTCTTCTCCATACCCTTTTCCACGATAAGCTGATAGTACAGCGACATTGGTAATATGACATTCATCTAGAACGATCCACATACCGCAGTGCCCAATTACTTCCCCATCTAATTCCGCTACAATATAATGAGCATACGCATTACCGGTCAATTCATGCTCAAAAATCTCTTCGGTCCAAGGCGTCGCAAATGATTCGAGCTCTATAGCTGCAACCGCCGCAATGTCATCATGTGTCATCTTCCGAAATAACACTTCATTACTCATGAGAAGGCACCTTCTTCTCCAAATTCGCTTCCGCTTCCGTAATACGCTTATACTGTGGCGTAAACGTATGCACCGTTTCCGGTTCATCCGCACGTTGCGCCAATAAAACAACAGAAGAAGCGCGCGGTACATTTAAAGCGAATGAAGCTAGATGCGCTAGCCCACCAAGTCGTTCACGAATGACCGCTTCATGCAGCTTCACATCTTCTCCAACGAATAAGACTGGTTCATTATACTCCTGTAACTTCTCCAGTAACTCTACAAGTGCACAGTGCTGATCTTCAAGTACATTGACCAATCCTTCACCTTCTGCACGATAGACTCCTGCATAGACGTTAGATCTTCTGGCATCAATTAAAGAACAAACAAGGCCATTAAATAGTTGTCCATTCATTGCTAGGGCCTTCAGGCTCGATACACCGTAAAGCGGCTTGTCTAGCGTCCATGCAAGTGTTTTCGCGATTGTCACGCCAATGCGGACTCCCGTATACGACCCTGGACCTTCAGAGACTGCAATTGCATCAATTTCAGACGGTGTAATATCTGCTTTGCGACATGCTTCCTCTACCGCTGGCATCGCACGTAGCGAATGATTAATCTTCATCATGCTCGACTCTTCAATAAGTAACACGTTATCTTTAACAATTGCTACTGACAGAGGTGAGTTTGCTGTATCTATACCTAACCATATCATGTAAAAATCTCCTCACAAATACGTGTAAATCGTTCACCTTTTGGCGTGCATTCAACTTCACGAGAATAGGTTCCCGTATGGCGGATGATTAATTCCAAACGATCTTCGGGCAACTCTTCTTGAATAAATTGCGCCCATTCCACTACAGAAATGGCATCCCCATAAAACAGTTCGTCCCATCCCAAGTCTTCTTCACTGTTGGCTAATCGATATACATCCAAATGATTGAAAGGATAATCCCCTTCATACTGCTTGATAATCGTAAAAGTGGGACTGCTGACTGTCCGTGTGATTCCGATCGATTTCGCAAGTGCTTTTGTGAACGTCGTCTTCCCTGCTCCGAGATCGCCTTCAAGCGTCAACACATCAGGAGGTCTAAGATATTTGCCAATCTCGGCAGCGAGCTTCTCCATCTCTTCTACTGACTTGATTTCTTTCTTCCACACAGCCAACTCACCCTTCTCTTCTTATCATAGTACTAGTGTACAGAAAAACTCTTCAAAACAAAAGCCAAGAAGACGGCCATGTTTATTCATATTAAAAAAACGATCACACCCGTTAAGGTGAAATCGTTTTGGAATGTTAAAATATGGCGGTCCCGACGGGAATCGAACCCGCGATCTCCTGCGTGACAGGCAGGCATGTTAACCGCTACACCACGGGACCACTTGAAATTTACAAAAAAAAATTAAAGCCTAGCAACGTCCTACTCTCACAGGGGGAAACCCCCAACTACCATCGGCGCTGAAGAGCTTAACTTCCGTGTTCGGTATGGGAACGGGTGTGACCTCTTCGCCATCGTTACTAGACTCTTTGAGTAAAGCTTGTTCACTCAAAACTGAATAAAAGACATTGGCGTAGTTCAAGTAACTACTTTTTAAAATAGGTTAAGTCCTCGATCGATTAGTATCTGTCAGCTACATACGTCGCCGTACTTACACCCCAGACCTATCCACCTCATCATCTTTGAGGGATCTTACTTACTTGCGTAATGGGAAATCTCATCTTGAAGGGGGCTTCATGCTTAGATGCTTTCAGCATTTATCCCGTCCATACATAGCTACCCAGCGATGCCTTTGGCAAGACAACTGGTACACCAGCGGTATGTCCATCCCGGTCCTCTCGTACTAAGGACAGCTCTCCTCAAATTTCCTGCGCCCGCGACGGATAGGGACCGAACTGTCTCACGACGTTCTGAACCCAGCTCGCGTGCCGCTTTAATGGGCGAACAGCCCAACCCTTGGGACCGACTACAGCCCCAGGATGCGACGAGCCGACATCGAGGTGCCAAACCTCCCCGTCGATGTGGACTCTTGGGGGAGATAAGCCTGTTATCCCCGGGGTAGCTTTTATCCGTTGAGCGATGGCCCTTCCATGCGGAACCACCGGATCACTAAGTCCGTCTTTCGACCCTGCTCGACTTGTAGGTCTCGCAGTCAAGCTCCCTTATGCCTTTGCACTCTACGAATGATGTCCAACCATTCTGAGGGAACCTTTGAGCGCCTCCGTTACTCTTTAGGAGGCGACCGCCCCAGTCAAACTGCCCACCTGACACTGTCTCCTGCCCGGATCACGGGCAAGGGTTAGAAGTCCAATACAGCCAGGGTAGTATCCCACCAATGCCTCCTCCGAAGCTAGCGCTCCGGAATCCTAGGCTCCTACCTATCCTGTACAGGCTGCACCGGAATTCAATATCAGGCTACAGTAAAGCTCCACGGGGTCTTTCCGTCCTGTCGCGGGTAATGCGCATCTTCACGCATATTATAATTTCACCGAGTCTCTCGTTGAGACAGTGCCCAGATCGTTACGCCTTTCGTGCGGGTCGGAACTTACCCGACAAGGAATTTCGCTACCTTAGGACCGTTATAGTTACGGCCGCCGTTTACTGGGGCTTCAATTCAGAGCTTCGCTTGCGCTAACCCCTCCTCTTAACCTTCCAGCACCGGGCAGGCGTCAGCCCCTATACGTCATCTTACGATTTTGCAGAGACCTGTGTTTTTGCTAAACAGTCGCCTGGGCCTATTCACTGCGGCTCTCTCGGGCTATTCACCCTACCAGAGCACCCCTTCTCCCGAAGTTACGGGGTCATTTTGCCGAGTTCCTTAACGAGAGTTCTCTCGATCACCTTAGGATTCTCTCCTCGCCTACCTGTGTCGGTTTGCGGTACAGGCACCTCCCGCCTCGCTAGAGGCTTTTCTTGGCAGTGTGAAATCAGGGACTCTGGAGATAAATCTCCTCGCCATCACAGCCTAGTGTTATATGAGAACGGGATTTGCCTCGTTCTCCACCTCACTGCTTA